>JAKLEK010000004.1 GCA_022703115.1 Elusimicrobiota bacterium | reverse complement strand
CCAGACGGTCTCGGCCTCCGGGACGGGACGGCCCAGCGCGGACAGGCGCTTGAACGGGGCCTGCGCGGCCTCGGTCAAAGTCTCCCTGAACGTGCGGTAGCCCTCCCTCGCGCCTATGCGGTAGCGCTTGGAAAGCCCTTCGACCCTGATCACGGTTCCGCTCATAGCCTCAGACCACGTCCGCGAACGACCTTTCCATCCTTCTGAAATAGTAGAGACCTGAAACGAACAGGAAAGCGATGACCGCGCTCGATATGCCGAGCGATACCGGGTCCGGGACCCCGGACCCGAGCAGGGAAGAGCGGAAGGCCGCTATGACCCCCGACATCGGGTTCAGGGCGGCCAGCCAGCGATAGCGCTCAGGCACCACGCTGGAAGGATATATCACCGGAGAGGCGAACAGCCACAATTGTATCAGGAAAGGTATGACGTAGCGGATATCCCGGTACTGGACGTTCAGGGCCGCGAGCCACAGCCCCGCCCCCACGGCGCAGAGGAAGGTGAGCCCGGTCAGGACCGGGAACCACAGGAGCCCGTAACCCGGGCATATCCCGTACCAGAGCATCAGGCCGCCGAGGACGAAGGAGGCGATGAAGAGATCCAGCAGGCCGGCGAAGGCCGCGGCGCCGGGAACTATCAGCCTTGGGAAATAGACCTTCGTTATGATGTTCGAGCTGGAGACCATGCTGTCCCCGGCGGCGGCGGTGGCGTTCGCGAAGTAGGTCCACGGCAGAAGCCCCGCATAGACGAAGACCGGATAAGGGACGCCGTCGGAGGGCATGCGCGCCATGCGCCCGAAAAAAACGGAGAAGACCAGCATCGCGAAGACCGGCTGGATAACGGCCCAAAGTCCGCCGAGCACCGTCTGCTTGTAGCGCACCTTTATGTCGCGCTTCGCCAGGAAATAAAAAAGCTCCCTGTAGCGGAACAGCTCGCCGATATCGACCGGTACCCGGCCGGTCCGGGGTTCCAGAACCGTCAATTCATCTTCCTGACGCGCCATGATGATATTCTATCACTTGTCACGCCCCGGTTCTTTCCTTATTACCGGCGTAAATATGGAAGGCCTGGAACCCCGCGGCGCGGAAAGGACGTTCCAGGACCCCCCCGAAGCGGCAGGCGAAACCCGCCGTTTCGAGAGCGCCCAGCAGCCCGGAGAGCGTTCCGTCCGTACCCGGCATACCGAGGTGGCATTCTATGAGCATACGTTCCACCAGGCGCAGCCTGCCGGAACGCGCCAGGTCCTCTATAACCTGGAACTCCGCGCCCTCCACGTCCAGCTTCAGAAAATCCACTTTCCGGTCGATATAAGAGGACAGCGCGACCGCCTCGGCCCGGACCTTCTTCTTCAGAGGGTTGGCGCAGATGGTGTTCCCCAGCCCCCCCGGCCTGTCCGCGCCGCGCCAGAAATCGACCGGCCCGGGCCGGCCCGAAACGGCTTTATCGTGCAGCGAGACGCCTCCGAGCCCGTTCATCTCCACGTTCTCCCTGAGGCAGGCGAAAGCGGCGGCGTCGGGTTCGAAAGCCGCTATCTCGGCGTCCGGGAACCTGGCCTTGAAATACAGCAGCGACATGCCTATATTGCTGCCGCAGTCCAAGATGAAAGGACGTGGGCCGGCTCCGGAGAAGAAATACTCGCCTTCTATGAAAATGCTGCGGAACAGGAAGAGGAAGGTCGCGAAATCGCAATAGCGCGCCTTATAACCGGCGACATCAGCCAGGTTCCCGGGATAGCCCCGGCGGCGCAGGAAAGTCGACTCGAGATGCGAGCGCAGAAGGCCGCGCCTGAACTCCGGATCGAAAGGCGCGGCGCCTATCCGGCGCCGGATTTCCGGCATCAGAAGGAGCTGACGGACGAACTCGGTCATTTTCCCCACCCGGCCAGGACGGCCTTCCGCTCGCGTTCGTAAAAGGACTCGACCGGTTCCCGGGAGGCCTCCGTTCTTTCCCAGAGCTTTATGAAAGTGACGGCGCGGTAGAAGGCCATCATGAGGCACAGCGCGAAACCGCGCGGCCCCTCGCTGTACCCCTTCTCCCGGACGAACCTCCGGAAGAATTCCCCGGCGGAAGCGCGGAAAAGACCGTAATAGGAGAACCTGGCGCCTTTTTCCGCCAGCTGGCCCGCTTCCACCGCGGTGTAGCGGTTCAGCTTCTCGATGAAATGGGAACTGTCCACGTAATTAAAATGCATTATGCTGTTGGCGTCGTCCAGGGGAAGGGCGACCGTAAGCGCTCCCTCCGCCTTTTTGAAGTAACGGTGTATCTCTCCGCTGAGGGCCACCTTCCCCTTTCTGAAGAACCTCGGCTGCGGGGAATAGCCCCAGCCGCTGCGCCTTATCTTGGCGCCCATGATATAGTGGTTGAAAGGCACTTCCGCCACGTCGGCCCTTCCTTCCAAGGCCAGGGCGCGCAGCGTGGTCCCGAGCGTTCTCGGCGCCATCTCATCCGCGTCGATCAGGAATATCCATTCTCCGGAGGCGCGCTCCGTTCCGAACCGTTTCGCCGCGTCGAAATCCTGGATCAGCGGATGCCGGTAAATGCGGTCGGTGTAGCCGCGCGCTATGGCGGCCGTATCGTCGGAACTTTCCATGTCCACGACCACTATCTCGTCGCACCAGGAAAGCGTCTCCAGGCACCAGCGTATGTTCCGGCCCTCGTTGCGGGCCAGTATGACGGCGGTTATCAGGATGCGCCCTCGCTCAGCGGCCATGTCCGTTCGCATAGGTCCCGATCAGCCTCCTCCGCCGTAAGCCGTTATTCCGCATTCCATGCCGGACCTCTTTCCACGCCTTCCGGGGGCTGCAGGCCCGCTCCGGGGCTCAGGTCCGCGAAGCGTCCGGCCCGGGCTTTTCCGCCTTAAGGTACAGCACCCCGAGCAGCGCCGCGATGAACCAGAACGGCTCCATGATGCGCACGATCACGAAACTGTTGACCCCCAGCGACTGGAAAAGCAGCCCCGTCAGAAAGACCATAAAACCGAGCGCTAGAGACCTGGTCAACGGCGCGCCGTAACGGAGGAAAACGGTCCGAGCGGTATGGAACAGCCGCAGCAGCATCCATATGAACAGCGCCGAGCCCAGTATCCCCGTCTCGCCGGGCACCAGGGCGTACTGGGTATCGCAAAGCCCGACCCCGGTCACGCCCCAGCCGAGGATCGGGCGCTCAGGAAGCTTGTAAAGGAACACCTTTCGTACGGAATGGACCCTGGAAGCCGCGGAATCCTCCAGCCGCACAGTGCCGCCTACCCCGGTCCTGAACGTCTGTACGGCGGCGTCGCCCTTATAGGTCATCGTGATGCGGTCCTCCACACGGCGGTACATGCCCGGGAAAAAGGCCATGCCCGCCATGCCGGCGGCCAGGAACCCTGCCAGGAAAAGACGCCTGCGCCCGGACAGCAGGAACAGGGCCGGCACCATGAAAGAGAAGCCGATGTAGGAAGAGCGAGAGAAGGTCAGCAGGAAAGCCGGGAACATGAAGACGAGCATGCCGACGGCGAGAAGAAAGACATACCCTCCGGTCTGCGTCAGCATCGCCATCACCACCCCGAATATCACCAGATAATACCCGCCCAGGGAGGCCGGCTCGGATTCGTTCAGGTCCCCGTTCAGGGGCACCTCGAAAGGGGCCGTGGCCCTGGCCATGGGCCCGGCGCCGGACGCGTAGTAGTAATAATAGGCGTAGGCCGTGACCGCTACGGCCACTATCAGGCCGTAACGCATGTATTTCCTGACCTCCTCCTCCGACTCGACGATGTTCACGGTCATGAAGTATAGCAGGAAGTATTCTATGTACTTGAGAAGGTAGAAGAAAGAGGCCCTGGCGTCCACGTCGCCCCGCAATATGCCGAGGGCCGTGGACAGGACGCAGACGGCGGTATACAGCATGATCGGGGTCTGTACTGGAGTGGAGGTTATGAACGGCCTGGTCTTGAACAAAGCGGTCTTGGCGGACCAGGAAAGGAAGATGATGACGAGCAGTATATCGTCGTAGCGCACCACGACCGAACGCCCCGGGTCCACGGCCCCGCCGCCCAGCTCCGGAGAGAGCAGCATGGAAAAGACCAGGAGGACCAGGCTCAGTTTCGGTGAGAAGAAAGCGAAGAGCCCCATCAGCAGGGCGACGACGAGCAGGGCGGCGGGATAGCCGGCCCCGGCCGAGGCGAGCATGCCCGCGCCCACGGCCGTGCCAAGCAGTATCAGCGCCACAATTATCGGCATGCGTCAGCGCAGGGAGTATTTCTTGTAATCCGAGGAATAGTAACCGTACTGCGGGCCCATTTCCGTGGCCCGCACGCCGTTCAGAACGACGCCTATCATCCGGGAGCCGTTGCCGCCGCCTATCACCTGCTCTTTGGCGCGGCGCAGCGCGCTCCGCGCTATCTTACCGGCCTTATAGACCAGCACCACGCCGTCCATATGCTTCGCCAGCAGGATGGAATCCACGAACAGGAGCACCGGCGGCGCGTCGAAGATTATCAGATCGAACTCGCTCTTCAGGCCGGTCAGCAGTTCCTCCCATCCGGCCGAATCCACGATATCCACTATGTTCCCGGGCACGGTGCCGGCGTTGATTATGCGCAGATTCTCGATCCCCTGGAACCGCATAAGGCTGTCGAAATCCAGACCGCCCAGCATGAGGTCCTCGCTCTCCAGCGCGGCGTCGCGCCAGTCGGTCCTCCCGGTCAGGATATCGCTCAAACCGGGCTCCCTTTTCGAACCGAAGATCTGGTGCACCGTCGGGCGGCGCATATCCGCGTCGATAAGCAGCGTTTTAAGTCCGGCATGCGCCCCGGCCAGGGCGAAATTGACCGCGGTAAGGGTCTTGCCTTCCGCCGGGCCCGCGGAACTGAAGACCAGCGACATGCTGCCGCCTGAACCAAGCTGGGAGATTATGTTGGTCCTCAGCGTATGGTACGCCTCTATCACGCCTGAAGAGTAGCGCCTGTTTATCAGAAGCGCGCTCCTGAAACCCTCCACGGTGTACCTTTCCTTCCTGAACAACTGCGTCAGCCAGTTGTCCAGGTGATGTTCGCTGGCTATGTGCGGCATGATGCCGAGGACCGGCAGCTTCAGGAACGATTCGATATCCTCGATAGTGCTTATGGAAACGTCCAGGTTCTCCAGCAGGAAGACCGAAACTATGGCCAGAAAAAAGCCCAGTATGCCGCCGATCAGCATGTTGAGACTCTTGTTGGGAGAGACCGGAGAGGCGCTGGCTACCGCCGGGTTCACCACGCTCACGAACGAGACCACCGAGGAAAGGCCGAGTTTAGCCTCCTCGTACTGCTTATTCAGGGTGGTGTAGAGCTCCTCCTGGAGCCGCAATTCCCGGCTTATGCGCACGAGCTCCACTTCCCTCGCCGGGATCTCTCCAAGCCTGGACTCCACGGCCTTGATGCGCTGGTTCAGTTCGATCACGTCGGGATGATTCGGAGTGTATTTGTCCTGCAGCCCCCGCTTCCGGATCTCGAGATCGGCGAGCTGGTTGGCCAGCGCTGCGCCGAGGCCGGTGTTCGGGTTCTTCTCCATGAAATTCTGTTTGGAACGCTCCAGCGCGCGCAGGTTCTCCTCCACCTCGGCTTTTCTGGAAGCTATGTCCTCCAGGGTCTTGCGTCCCTGTCTGCTCTTCTGCTCCAGGTCGTAATCGCGGTAGGCCTCTATGACGGCGTTGACGAGGTCGCTGGCCTTCACCGGATCGGAATTGACGCCGGTGATGGTTATGAGGTTGGAGTCCTGAAGACGCTCCGCCCGGCACGAGCCCAGAATGAAGTTCACCACTCCGGCGTTCCGGGCCGGATTGGCGCCATCGTCGAGCCAGCCGAGCTTCCTGGCGGCGCGGTCGGCGATCTCCATGGAGGTTATGACGCGTATCTCCGTGGAAACCGCGTTCCAGGGGTCGAACTCGGTCAGTTCCGAACCGGGGATCTTGGAATATGACGCGGGAGGCTGGAACTTTATTATGGCCTGGCTCTGGTAGATGACCGGCTGAAGGCGCGTGTAGAAGCTGGTGGAGCCGAGCGTGAGCAGGAAGACGGACAGGGCCGTCCATTTACGCCTGTTTATTATGCGCCAGTAATCGTATAGGGTCAGTTCCGAGTTCATAATCGGGGCGCGGCGTCTATTTCCTGGCTACCAGCCCGAGCGTGATGCCCATGGTGACCAGAGTCATCCAGGGCACCAGGTTGTCGGTCAGCCATTTTCCGCTCTTGTACAATTTCGTCCTCGGAACGTAGACGATGTCCCCGGCCACCAGAGGGATATTATGCTCCATGCGGCCTTCCATTACCGCCGCCACGTTCGCCTTTATCACTTCCTCTTTCACCTTTCCGTCGGCGTCCTTGACGCGTCTGTATATCCTCACCTTGTCGGCCCTGGGATAATCGGCGAGGCCGCCGGCGGCGGCCACCAGGTCCAGCAGCTTCATGCCCTCGCGATAAGTGTAGTATCCTGTGCCGTGGGATTCCCCTATGATGGCTATGGCGTCGGCGGAGAACTTGCGCACGTTTATGGTGATGCGCGGATCGGACACGTATTTAGAGAACTTGGCCGTCATCACGGACTCCAGTTCTCCGCTCTTCATCCCGGCGACCTTCACCGGCCCCAGCAGAGGCACGTCTATGGTGCCGTCGGGACGCACGGTGACCTCCCGCGAGAATTCCTCGGCCGGGAAGACCTTCACGTTCAGGACGTCCCCCGCCTCTATAAAGTAATCCTTTCCGCCGGGGGCCATCTGCGCCAGGACGAGACCGGGGAAGGAATTAAAGATCAGCAGGAAAGCGAGCGCCCACGCTTTTGTCTTCATCATAGGCAATTATACCTCATTATTTACGCGCGTTTACCACGGACCCGGGTTCAATCGTTCCCGCCGCCGTCCACCGCCCTGGACAGGGACCTGACCACTTTCCGCAGTTCCTCCACTTTCCGCTCAAGTTCCGCATCCGCGGGCCGCGCCGAGATCTCGGCGGACGCCCTTACGGACGCGAGCTTCTCCTCCAGGGAATCCAGCTTCAGCGCCAACTGTTCCAGCCGCGCGTTCCTGCTCTCCGCGGACGGACCCTCCCGGAAGTTCAGATAGCGGCCGAAAAGCGCCAGCGCCATAGCGCAGGAGAAAAGGAGGAACGAGGCCGTCCCGGCGACAGCGAGATACCCCAGCCCGGACAGCGCCCCCCCGAGCGCCGCCGCCAGCGAGGCCAGCACGCCCAGGAGCATGGCTTCCTTGTTCTCGATCCATATGGCGTCGTCACCGGACGCCGGGCGCGGGGCATCGTAACCGCCGAGTTCGGTCTTCCGGAAGGCCGGCGGCTCCCTCCTCGCTGCACGCGCGAAAGGGGCGGCCGCCGGACGCCTTTCCGGCCTTTCACGCGGAGGGGCGGCCTGCGGCTGTCCGGCCGCCGGCTGCGCCGCCGGAGCCTGGACGGCGTCCTGACTGGAGCGCAGTTCTCCCCTCAGCCTGTCCAGCAGTTCCCTTATCTCGTTATCGTTCTTCATATTTCCTCGGTCATGGTCCGGCGCTTGCGCTCCAGCGCGGCGAACTTTTCCTCCCTGAGCGCCAGGGCCGCCTCCCTGGACTCCAGGTCCGCCCTGAGCTTTTCGAAAGTCTTGAGGAGTTCCTCTTTCCTGCCGTTCAACTCCGCCGCCATTTTCTTCTCAAGCACCTTCAGTTCCCGCGCTTTCGAATCGTATTCGGCCGCCGAAGCCGCGTTCCTTTCCTCCAGCGCCCTGTTCTTTTCCTCCCAGCGCGAGAACATCTCCATCTCCTTTCTGCTCACCGCGTCGTAGAGCTCCTGCATCTTCGCCACATATTTGAAGTTAAGGCGCGTCTCGTCCTCCGCGTTCTTGGCGCGCAGCGCGGCTATCTCGGCCTCCTTGGCCCGCAGCGCCTCCTCCAGTTCGGACAGACGCCTGGCCCTCTCCTCCCTGGAACCGGCCATGCCCGACATCCTCGCTTTGTGGTCTTCGAGGTCCTTCTCCAGCGCCCGGACCCTCTCCTTGTACGCTTCCTCCATGGACCTCAGGCGGGCGGAGTAATCCGCCTCGTATTCCTTTACCACCCCGCTCAGGGACTTGACGTCCGGTTCGAACTCGTCCATTATAGCGCCCAGGTGCACGGCCGCGGGGTTCTTGTCCTCCCAAAGCCGGGAAAGGAGCTTCTTGAGGCGCTCCATCAGCTCCACCGGCACGCATTGTATGCTGGTTTCTTTTTCCATAAGCTTATCCCCGCGGCTATTTCCTGTTCTTGTATTCCGCGATGGTCTTCGTCAGTTCCACCTTGAGCTTCTGTATCTCCGACATACGGGCGGCCAGGTCCTTTTCCCGCTCCAGCTGCTGTGCGTTCAGCGCGTTCTCCCTCTCGGAGAGCGCCCGCCGCTGGGCGAACATCTCCTCGTTGAAGGCGTTCACCTTCAGGTTCAGCGCCGAGTGCTGGGCGTCAAGTTCCGCCTGTTTCTGCCGCCAGAAATCCCCTCCCTGGCGGACAAGACTTTCCTTAGCCTTGAGCGTCTCTTCCATGTCGCGGATCCTGTCCTCGTAGTCCCGCTTCACCGCCTCTACGCGGTCCGCGGCGGCTTTTTCCAGCTTCGCCTGCCTGGACTCGTACTCGCGCGCCATCTCCCTGAACTTGTCGTCCTGTTCGGATATCTGCCCGAGACAGGCGGCCGCGGCGTTCTGCCGGACCTTTATCAGTTCGGCCTCCATTTCCCTGAGCTTGAAATCCGCCGTTTCCAGGTATCCGTCCCTGCGGCTCAGCTCCGCGGAGAGCTTCTCTTTTTCCCTCTTGAACGCCGCCTCCCTCGCCTTGGCGTCCTCTTCCGCCCTGCGTTCCCCCGCCAGCATCTCCTGCTCCAGGGCTTTAAGCCTCTCCCTGAGCGGGGCCGCGGCGCGCTCCGCCGCTTCCGATACGGCGGCCGACAGTTCGGCCGCGCGGGCCTCCCTCTCCTTGAGCGCCGCCGCCTCTCCAGCCTCCATCCTGCGTTCCAGCTCCATCAGGCGCTCCTCGCCCTCGGCCCTGACCGTCTCCACACGGGCGGCGGCCTCGGCCTCCAGCTTCTCCTGCCTGGACTCGTACTCCGCCGCGAGCGCCTTGAACTTCTCGTCCTGATCGGCTATCTGCACCAGATACTCGGCGGCCGCGTTCTGCCGGCTTTTCGCCAGGTCGGTCTCCATTTCCCTGAGCTTCTGGTCCATTACGGTTATGTAGTCCTGGCGCCTGCCAAGCTCCGCGGCGAGCATTTCCTTTTCCTTGCGGAAAGACTCCTCCAGACTCCGCGCCGCGTCCGCGCCGTCCTGCCGGGCCCTGGCCAGTTCCTTCTCAAGGAAGCGCACCCTTTCCTGCTGCATCTGCGCGGCCCTGTCGGCGGCCGCGGCCAGCTTGCCTTCCAGTTCGGCCGCGAGCGTCTCCTTCAGCTCCAGCATTTCGGCCTGATGGGCGTGTTCCTTATCCATGATCTCGCTCATGTAGGAATCCGCCTTGGCCTGGGCGGCGGCCATCTCCTCCCGCATCTTCGCCGCCGCGTTCCTGAGCGCCTCGTTCTCCTGCGCCATCCTGCGTGAAGCGGCCTCGAAATTGGCCGATATCTCTCCGGCGCGCCTGCGCTCCTCGCCGCGCAGCTCTTCCCTGAGCGCGGCCGTCTCCGCTTCCAGGAGTTCCCTGCGTTCCCTGTACGCGGATTCCAGCTCCGCCGCTTTTTCCGCCAGCGCGCGGCTGCCGGCGTTCCTGATGTCCTCGGCCGCCCGGCGCGCCGTCTCCTCCAGTTCCGCCTTCATCTGCCGTTTCTCATCCTCTTTCCGGGAAACGGCGGCCGCCAGCTCCTCGATCTCCTTCTGCGCCTTGCGGAAGTCGTCGCCGTTCCTTGCGAGCATCGCTTCGAGCCTGGCCTGCTGCGCCTGCCACGCGCTCCGCTCCGCGGCGTTCCTGGCCTCGGCTTCGCTGCTCAGGGCCTTCTCCTTCGCGGCGAACCCCGCGGCCAGAGCCTCCCGTCTGGCGGCGTTGTCCGCCTCGACGGCGGAGAGCCTGGCCGCGAACGAGGCCTCTTTTTCCCTGAGCCTGTCGGCCATATCCCGCTGATACGATTCCCTCATCGCGGCCATGCCGCTCTCCAGCCCGGCGACCTTCTCATAAGCGGCCGCGAGTCTCTCCTCCCGCACTCGGACCTCTTCCGCGAACCTGGACTTCTCGCGCTCCAGCCCTTCGCGCAGCTCGGCCGCTTCCCTCTCGAAACCGCCGGCCTGCTCCTTAAGCGCGGCCTCTTTGTCGGCCATGCCGTCCATAAGGGCCTTATGGTGGGCCTGGCGGTCCGCTGCTATAGCCGCCTCCATGTCCTTGAGCTGTCCCGCGAGTCTGGTATACTCCTCGCTCGCGGTCCTCAGATCGTCAAGGAGCCTGGCCTTTTCGAACGCCAGCGCCTGCGACGCGGACGCGAACTTATCGTCGAACTGTTTTTCAAGGGCCGCCTTCCTGGCCTCGTAATCCGCGGCCAGCCTTCTGCCCTGTTCCTCCAGGGCCGAAGCCTTATCCCTGCCCATGGCCTCGGCCTGAGACTGCAGGGCGGTCTCCTTCTCCGCCAGCCGCGCCATGAGCTCTTCGTGATGCGCTCCGCTCATTTCGCCGAGTTTCGATTCGAGCTCCTTGACCCGGGCGTAAGCCGCGGCCATCTGACCGTCCTTCAAACGGCCGGTCTCCAGGACCTTTTCCTTTTCGAGCTTCAGCGCGGCCTCTTTCTCGGCCAGCCGCTCGTTCAGTATGCGCTCCAGTTCCGCCTTCTTCCTGTCGTATTCGGCCGACAGCCGGGCGCTGTGGGCTTTCAGTTCCCGCTCGGCGCGCGCCGAGGTCTCCGCCAGGGCGGCGCCGCTCTTTTCCTTCTCGAGCGTCCATGCCGCCTCCTTCGCGGCCAGACTATCCCGCAGAGAAGCGAGTTCCCGTCCGAAACCGTCGGCCTGCGCCTTGAGCGCCGCCTCTTTTTCGGCCAGCTTCTCCATAAGAACCTTGTGATGAGCCTGGCGGTCGGCCTCGATCGTGAGCTCCAGCTCCTTGGAACGTTCCGCCAGCCTGGCGTACTCCTCTCCCGCCGTTCTCAGATCGGCCATAAGCCTGGACTTCTCGAAAGCCAGCGCTTGCGAAGCGGAGGCGTACTTGTCATCGAACTGTTTTTCGAGTTCGGCCTTCCTGCCCTCATACTCCGCGGCCAGCCTTTCCATCCGCGACTTCAGCTCCCTCTCGGCGGCGGCCCGGACTCCGGCCGTCTCGGCCGACGCTTTCTCCCTCTCGGCCTGCCAGGCGGCCTCCTTGACGGCGAAACCTTTGCCGAGAGCGGAGAGTTCTTCCCGGAAAGAGCGGGCCTGCGCGTCCAGCGCGGACAGTCTCTCTCCGTTCAGGGCCTCCGCCTGGGCTTTCAGAGCGGCCTCTTTTTCGGCCAGGCGCGCCATAAGCTCCCCGTGATGCGTCTCGGCGAGCCCGTTCAGCCTCGCCTCCAGGTCTTTGGCTCTCGCGTACGCCGCGGCCAGCTGGCCGTCCTTCAGACGGCTGGCCTCCAGTATCTTTTCGTTCTCGAGCTTCAGCACGGCCTCTTTCTCGGCCAGACGCTCGTTAAGTATCCGTTCCAGTTCCGCCTTCTTCCTGTCGTACTCGGCGGACAGCTGGGCCGCATGGGCTTTCAGTTCCCGTTCCGCGCGGGCCGCGGCCTCCGCCATGGCGGCGGCGCTCTTCTCTTTCTCGCGCGACCAGACCGCCTCCTTCGCGGACAGGGTCTCCCGCAGCGCACCCAGGTCCTTCTCGTAATTCGCCGCCTGCGCCTTGAGCGCCGCGTCCTTTTCCCTGGACATGAAGGAGACCTTGGAATTATGGGTTTCTCGGATAGCCGCAAGTTCCGAATTGAAACCGCCGGCCTGCGCCCTCAGAGCGGCTTCCTTTTCGTCCTGGGCCTTCATCAGCTCCGCATGATGGACGTCCTTCAGCCCCCCTATCGCGGTCTCAAGTTCCTTCACTTTCCGGTGCATCGAGGCGAGCTGGCCGTCCTTTATGGCGCTTTCCTCTCCGAGGCGGGTTTTCTCGGCCTCGATACGCCCTTTCTCCTCCGCCAGGCGCCTGGAGAATTCGGCTTCCGCCGCTTCGCGCGACTCCGCCGCGGCGCGCGCGATCTCGGCTTCCTTCACCCTGTATTGTTCCCTCAGGGCGCTTTCCCTGGCGGCCATCTCCTTCTCCGACTCCAGGAGCCGGGCGGCGAACCCGGAAGCCAGAGCCGATTTTTCATCAGCCCATGAGGCCTCCCTGGCCGCGGCCGCGTCCGACAAGGCTTTCATCTCGCCGGCGAACGACCCGGCCTGAGCCTTGAGCGCGGCCTCCTTCTCGGCCAGACGCGCCGCCAGTTCCTGATGATGAGCGTCGCTGAGAGCGTTGAGCCTGTGTTCCAGGTCCCTGACCTGCGCGTGCGCGGCGGCCAGACGCTCGTCCTTCAGTTTGCCTTCCTCCAGTATCTTGGAAGTCTCGAGCCTGAACATGGACTCTTTGGCGGCAAGTCTTTCGCTCAGGATCTTTTCGAGTTCGGCTTTCTTGCGCTCGTAACCCCTGGCCGCCGCTTCCGCGCGTTCCGCCGCCTCCCGCTCCGCCCTGTCCCCGGCCGCCGCCGCGGCCTTGAGCAGCGCCTCCCTCTCGGAAGTCCACTCGTCCTCCCGCGCGGACATGGCTTCGCGCAGCTTCCTCATCTCCTCGTTGAAATCGTCGGCCTGCGCCTTGAGCGCGGCCTCTTTGTCTGCCAGACGGGCCATGAGCTCCCGGTGGTGCTCCTGCCGGTCGCGCGCGAGCGCGCCCTCCAGCTCCTTGGAATGCTCGGAGAGCCTGGTGTATTCCTCGCTCGCGGTCTTAAGGTCCGCGATGAGGCCCGCCTTCTCGAACGCCAGCGCGCTGGAAGCGGCGGCCATGCGTTCCTCAAGCATGCGCTCGAGCTCCTCTTTCTTGCCGGCGTACTCCGCGGCTATCGCCGCAGTCCTTTCCTTTATCTCCCGCTCCGCGCGGGAGGAGGCCTCGATCAGGGACCGGCCCAGCCTTTCCTTATCTTCCGTCAGCGCGGCTTCCCGGGCCGAGAAGGAAGCCTGTTCCCTGGACATTTCTCCGCGCAGCGCCTCAGCCTGCCGTTCAAGCGCGGCCTCTTTTTCTCCGCGGAGGGCGTCGGCCTGGGCCTTAAGCGCGGACTCCTTTTCCGCAAGACGCTCGGCCAGTTCCCTGCGGTGCGCTTCGCCGAGAGCGCCCAGCCTGCCTTCGAGGTCCTTTATGCGTTCATGGGCCTCTCCGATCCGCCCGTCCTTCAGACGGCTGGCCTCCAGGATCTTCCCCATCTCCAGGCGCAGGACCGCCTCTTTCTCCGCCAGGCGC
This sequence comes from Elusimicrobiota bacterium, assembly GCA_022703115.1. Classification (GTDB taxonomy): domain Bacteria; phylum Elusimicrobiota; class Elusimicrobia; order Elusimicrobiales; family UBA9959; genus YA12-FULL-51-18. The sequence continues at coordinate 11,631 of JAKLEK010000004.1, read as the reverse complement.
TCGTTCAATATGCGTTCCAGCTCGGCCCTTTTCTTTTCGTGCTCGACCTCTATCGCCGAGACCCGCTCCGCGGCCTCGCGCTCGTACCTGACGGCCGCCTCCGCCACCGCTGCGCGCATCTTCTCCCTTTCCTCCAGCCAGGCGGCTTCCCGGGCCTCCATATCTTCGCGTAGTTTGCTTATTTCCTTTTCGAAATCACCGGCCTGCTGGTTCAGGGCCGCCTCTTTGGCCGCCATATGGCGCATCAGTTCCTCGTGATGCATGCGCCGGTCGGAGGCTATGGCGTTCTCCAGTTCCTTGAACCTCTCGGAAAGCCCGGAGTACTCTTCGCCGGCCGTCCTGAGGTCGGCCAGAAGACGGGCTTTTTCCGAGGCCATCGCCGCGGAAGCGGCCGCCATCCGCTCCTCCAGCTGCTTCTCCAGCTCCGCTTTCCTGGTCTCGTAGAGGGCGCGGATCTTCTCGACCCGCTCGGACGCCATCGCCCGCGCCTCCGACAGCTGTTCGCCCTTCAGCCTGTTCTCGTCGGAAAGCCTGGCTTTAGCGGCTTCGAAAGCCTGCTTCTCCACCTCGACCCGCCTGTTGAAATCGGCCTCCATCAGCGCGCGGACCTCGGCGGCGTTCTTCTCAAGTTCGGCGGACTTCAGACGGTACTGGTTCTCCAGCGCCTCCTCCCTCTTGGCGAGCCCGGCCTCCTGCAGGGACAGTCTGTCCGCGAAATCCGCGCTCAGTCTCTTCTTCTCCTCCAACCAGGCCGATTCCTTCGCGGACGCGTCCAGGGCGGCGCCGGCGGCGAACTCGTCCTTGAGCGCGAGTTCCTTCCCGAACCTCTCGGCCTGCTCCTTCAGGGCCGCTTCCTTTTCGGCCAGCTTGCCCATTATCTCCTCATGATGGGCCCGTCTGTCGGCGGCTATGGTGTTCTCCAGCTCCTTGAACTGCTCCGAAAGCCTGGTATACTGCTCGCTGGCGGTCTTAAGGTCGGCGATCATCTGGGCTTTCTCGAAAGCCAGAGCGCTGGTCGCGGCCGCCAGTTTTTCCTCGAACTGTTCCTCCAGCTCGGCCTTGCGGGCTTCGTATGCGGATTTTATCTTCTCCACGCGTTCGGCAGCCAGGGACTGTACGCTGTTAGAGACCGTGGCCAGCTCTCCCCCGAGCCTTTCACGCTCCAGTATCCAGTCCTTCTCGCGCTTCTCGAAAGAGGCGGTCAGCGCCGCTATGCGGCTCTCGTAGGAAGCCCTGTCCCGCCCGGCCGCATCGGAGGCTTTCGCCTCCAGCGCCGCGTACTTATCGTCGAACTCCTTCTGCATGCGCTTCGTTTCTTCGATGAAACGCGCGTCCCTGGCGCCGGCCGCCTCGGTCAGTCTGGCGATCTCCGCCTTGTATTCCTCTTTTTCCGCCTCGAATTCGGAAAGCTTTACCCTGAAATTCTCCTCATTGGCCCGGATCTTGGCCAGCAGTTCGCGCTGGTGTTCCTCTCCGGAAGAGGCCAGGGTCTCCTCCAGGCTTCTTATCATCAGGGCGGCCCGGTCAAGGGCGGCTGTCTTGATCTGGTTGTCCTCCTCCAGCCTGGCCTTCTCCCCCTCCATATCGCGGCGCACGTCCTCGACGCGGGCGGAGGCCTCCCTGGCGAACTCCTCTTTCGCGGCGGCGATCAGCTTTTCCATCGCCGCTTTGCGGGCCGAGCCGTCCTTTTCCAGCGCAAGGGCGCGATCCATGGCGGCGGACTCTATCTCGGCGCAGCGCCTGGCGAAATCGGCCTGCAGCTGACCTTTCTGAAGGGCCCAGTCCTTCTCCTTGCTCTCGAGGCTGGCGGCCAGGTCCTCCGCGGCTTTTTCATAAGCCGCTTTTTCCCTTTCCAGCTCGGCTACCTTGCCCCTGAAGGCCTCTTCTTTCCCGCTTATGATGTCTATGATCTCGCGGTGATGCTGTTCCTGCTGCGCGGAGAGCTGGGCCTCTAGCCTGGCCATCTCTTTCTGCGATTTTTCGAACTGGTCGTCGCGGGCGCGCTGCTCGGCCATAAGGCGTTCGCGCTCCGCGTTCCAGGTCTTCTCCAGCGAGCGGACCTGGGCGCAGTGCTCGTTCTCCATGGAGTGCGCTCGCTCCTGGAACCCGGCCTCCAGCATGCTTTTAAGTTTCAGGTAATTCCCCTCGATCTCGCTCTTCTTCGCGAGGAATTCCGATTCTATCTCTTTGCGCCTGCCCTCGAGCGCGTTGCCGCCGGCCTTGATGGAGGACTCCAGGGAGTTTATCCTCTCCGTGAGCTCTTTCTCTTTCCGGGTGTAGGACGACTCCAGCGCCCCGAGGCGGCCCTGATAGTCGGCCTCCAGTTCCTGGCGCAGGGAATCGTAGCGGTTCTGGGATTCGGAAAGTCTTTTGGCGTACTGCGTCTCCACGTCCAGCAGGCGCTGGTTCCACCTGGCTATTACGGAATTCTGGTTCTTGTCCAGTTCCTCGAATTTGTCCTGGTATTCGCGTTCCAGCTCGAGCCGCGCCTGGTCCAGCCTGGCCTCTTTTTTCAGGAGCTGCTGTATATCCAGCTTGCCGTCCCCGAGCAGAGCCATCGTGGCTTCCAGCTTGGTGTAGAAGCCCTCTTTCTCCTCCAGGACCTTGCCGCGGCTCTTGAAGGACTGTTCCAGCGACTGGGCTTTGACCTCGAGGGTTTTGCGGGCGTCCTCGGCGACGGCCAGGGTCTTCTTAAGCTCGGCGCGTTCCTTCTCGATCGAGTTCAGCCTTTCAAGGGCCCAGCGAAGAGTCATTCTGGCCGTGTCGATATTGGTGACATCGTTGACCAGCTGCTCGAGTTCGTTGTATTCGTTAGCCATATTTTTTCCTTTTGACCTTGACCGGCCGCGACCGCGGCCTGACCCGACCGATACCGGACCCGCGCGGTTTAAATCTTATAATTAAGTTTAACGCCTCTTTCCGCCACAGTCAATAAATGGAATGTAAACTAATCGTGAACATATTGTTACACCCTATGAAGCGGCCCGCGCCGGAGCCGTACAAGGCCGGTTTTTGCTACAATTCTGGCGGAGAGAACATGAAGAAACCGTTCTTACTGGCCTGCCTGACCGGAAGCCTCCTGATAGCCGGGTATTACGCTTATCCGTTCGCCCTCCGCGCGGTTTTCACTCTTAAAGGCACGGTACGTCTGACCCCGGACCTGGCGGAGAGGGCCGCCAGACCCAACATAATGCTTTTTTTGGTCGCGATGAACGAAAGCGGGGTGCCGGTCGCGGTAAAAAAGATAATAGACCCCGTATTTCCCCTCGACTTCCAGATGTCCGCCCCGGATATCATCATGCCGGACATCCTGACCAGGAAAGTGTTCCTGGAAGCCCACATAAACGCGCACGGAGAGCTCGGCAGGCCCAGGAAAGGCGACCTCACCGGCTCGCTGAAGGGGCCCGTTTTCATCTTTTCCAAACGCCACGACCTGGTCATAGACGCCTCGGCCGAATAGCCTGAATTCCGCCCATCGCCGGCCGCATGTGGGCCTTACGTCCTATGATATCCAAGGACCTAGGACACCTGCGCATCCGCCTCCGGAGCCATATAATATGACAGGGGATAAAGTCCGGGGGGGAAAATATGACCTGGGAAGAAATGGGACGGAAGTACGAGAAGGAAAAGAACTGCGCGCCGCTGCTTGAAAGGGAAACCAAACTCGAAAAGAACTGGGGACGGCTGATCCGTTCCACCGAAAAGCTGGTATGGCTCTTCGCCATGTCCGCTTCCGATAAGAGAGACCCGTCTAAGAACTGACGACGTAAAGCACAGGGGACGGCCCGCCTCAAAAGAGGCGGGTCGCGCCCATGTATATCAGGATCGCCCCCAGCAGCAGAAGGAGGATCCCCCAGCTCTTCCTGTGGAGCGCGACGTATGAGTCGTTAAGAAGGGTCTCCTTCAGCACCCTGTTCCAGCGTTCCACGATATCCGGCCTGTAGATGTATCCCAATCCAAGCAGGAATATCACCAGCCCGAACAGCAGTTTGATATAAGGGCTTACCATGTTTGAACCGCCCCCCCGGCCGGCGCGGCGTCAGGCATTGAACCGGTTCATGGCCTCGTCCACCCCTTTCTCAAGGGCCGTGGTGAGGGCCTGAAAACCGCGTTCCAACGCCGGAACCAGCCTGGCCTCTTCATCCGGAGAAAAACGCCCGAGAACGAAATTCCTGCCGGGCATCTCCGGCGGCCTCGGACCTATGCCTATCCTTATCCTGGCGATCTCCGAAGTCCCCATCGCGGACACGATCGAAAGCATGCCGTTATGCCCCCCCGCCGAACCGTCGCGCCTGACGCGCAAGCCGCCCAGCGGCAGCGACATGTCGTCGTAGACGGCTATTATCGCGGAAGCCGGCACCTTGTAGAAATCCGCCAGGGACCTGACGGCCGGGCCGGAATTGTTCATGTAGTTCCCCGGCTTGAGCAGCAGGACCCTTCCGCCCGCCAGCCGGACGTCGAAGCAGCGGCCCTCTCCGCAGGCCCGCCAGGAACCCTCCGGCCAGGCCCTGGCCGCCAGATCGGCGAACATAAATCCGGCATTGTGCCTGGTTCGCTCGTACTCGCGTCCCGGATTGCCCAACGCCGCCACGATATACGCTGCGTGTGTCACTTGTGGTCACCAATAGAACGGGAGCCGGTCATTCCGCGGCTGCCGAAGAATGTCCAAGCTCCCGTTCAGTACCGAAAAGGCCCTTACTTCTTGGGCTCGGCTTTTTTCTCTCCGGGCTTGGCAGCGGCCGCTCCGGCGGCGGGCTTGGCCGCGCCCTCCTCGTCCTTCTTGCCTTTCCCGGCCACGACCTCCGGCTCGGCTGCCGCGGCTCCGGCGGCCGCCCCGGCGGCGGCGGCGGGAGTCTCAACGGCCTCTTCCTTGGGCGCGGTTATACTTACCACCACATGAGAGGGATCGTCCAGTATCTCGAGATCCGCATGGCGTATATCCGAGACCCGGATCGCCGAATCCAGCTTGAGGTCCTTGACGTCGACCTCGATCTCCTTGGGGATGTCGGTCGGCAGACAGCGTACGGTGAAGTCGCGCAACGCGTGCTCGAGCAGACCGCCCTGGGTCTTCACGCCGAAAGCCTCGCCCACGATCTTGATATGCACCTTCACCGTCACCTTCTCGGTGAGCGAGATCCGGTGGAAGTCCACGTGTATGAGCCTGTCGGTAACAACGTGATACTGGACGTTCTTGATGATGACGTTGTCTTCCTTGTCGGAATACTTCAGCTTCAGAACGGCGTTGGCGCCGCGCTTCATGACGCCGAGCATCTCCTTCTCGGAAACGGAGACGCTGACCGGCGGCTTACCCAGGCCGTATATCACGGCCGGCGTCCAACCATCCGTCCTCAGCTTGCTCAGCGCGCCCCTGGCGCCGGCCTTATCCCTGAGCTGAGCCGTAACGTTAATTTGTTCCATACTTCCTCCAGATATGACCGCTTGTCGAAATATCCATGTCCGGCGGCATCAAAGCCCGCCGGTCCGCCGGCCCTCGCCGTACCGGTCCCGTCACTTGAACAGTTCGCTTATGGACTGCCCCACATGATTGCGCTTAATGGCCTCCGCCAGGAGCGCAGCGACGGATATAACCTTAATTTTAGCACTTTTTGAGGTATCCGCGGGGATAGTATCGGTAATTATCAATTCTTCAATGGGGGATTTGTCGATCTTCTCGATGGCGTCGCGCGAGAGCACGCCGTGAGTGCAGCAGGCCACCACGCTGGCCGCGCCCTGCTCTTTTATGGCGTAGGCGACCTGGGTAAGGGTGCCGGCCGTATCCACCATATCGTCGAAGATGAAGCAGTTCATGCCCTTAACTTCGCCGATTATATGGTAGACCACCGCCTCGTTGGGGCGCGGGCGCCGCTTGTCTATTATGGCCAGGCCTACGTTCAGGCGCTTGGCGAAAGAGCGGGCGCGCTCCACGCTCCCCACGTCGGGAGAGACCACAAGCATGTTCTTCAGGTCCCGGTTCCGGATGTGTTCCATGACCACCGGCCGCGCGTAGAGATGGTCCAGGGGGATATCGAAGAAGCCCTGTATCTGCGCGGCGTGAAGGTCTATGGTTATGACGCGGTTGGCGCCGGCCGAGGTTATCAGGTTGGCCACGAGCTTGGCCGTAATGGCAACGCGCGGCGCCGGCTTGCGGTCGGCCCTGGCGTAACCGTAATAAGGCAGGACCGCCGTGATGCGGCCGGCGGAAGCGCGGCGGAGAGCGTCGAGCATCACCAGCAGTTCCATGACGTTCTCGTTGACCGGAGCGCACGTCGGCTGGATGACGTAGCAGTCGTCGCCGCGGACGTTATCCAGTATATGGACGTCTATTTCCCCGTCCGCGAAACGCCCCACCCGCGCCTCTGAAAGCGGTACGCCAAGGATATCGCAGATCTTCCGGGACAGCGCCGGGTTGGCGCTGCCGCTTATGACCTTAAGCGCTCCCGTCTTCCAAGAATCGCTCGTCATGGATCACCTCTTATTACGCCGCTTTATCACCTGCCGGGCGCGCGCTATCGCCAGCGTCCCGCCCGGGACGTCCTCCGTGATAGTGGAACCAGCCGCCGTATACGCGCCGGCCCCTATCCTGACCGGAGCGACCAGATTCGTGTTCGAGCCTATGAACGCCCCCGCGCCGATGGACGTGGGGTTCTTTTTCAGCCCGTCGTAATTGCAGGTTATGGTCCCAGCCCCTATGTTCACCCGCGGCCCCATGACCGTATCGCCCACATAGCTGTGATGGTGCATTTTGGACCCGCGGCCTATACGGGACTTCTTAACTTCCGCGAAATTGCCGACCTCGGCTTTCGGGCCCACGTCGGAGGCGGGCCGCAGGCGCGCGAACGGACCTATGACCGATCCCGCCCTTACGCGGCTGGAGGTCAGGCAGCAGGCGAACTTTATCTCCGCTCCGGTATCTATCCGGCAGCTATCTATGACGCCGTAAGGGCCGATGCGGCAGCCGCGGCCTATCACCGTGGAGCCGCTTATATGCGTTCCCGGATAGATCACGGTATCCCTGCCTATCCTGACGCCTTCCTCTATATAGGTATTGTCCGGGTCCATGATGGTCACTCCCCCGTCCATCAGTTCCCCGATGACCCGCCGGTTCAGCATCTTGTAGGCCGCGGCCAGATCGCGCCTGGAATTTATGCCGGTGATCTCGGTCCTGTCGGAAGTCTTGAAAGCCGTCACTCTGCCCCCCGAAGCCAGTATATTCTCGATGGAATCCGTCAGGTAATATTCGCCTTTCGGACCTTTCTTGCCCAGAGCGCGGACGGCCTCGGCCAGCGCTTTAGTCCTGAAGAAATAAGTGCCGGAATTAACCTCTTTGATCGCCAGGTCCCCCGCCGAGGCGCCGGCCGCCTCCACGATGGCCTCTACGGCACCGGAAGCGCTCCTTTTTATCCTGCCGTAGGAACCCGGCTCGTCCAGTTCGGCCGTAAGCACCATGCAGTCCGGCCGCGTCCTCAGATATTCCGCCTTCATCCTGGCCAGGGTGGCCGTCCTGAAGAGGGGCGCGTCGCCGCAAAGCACCATGGTATGTTCGCAGCCCTTTATCTCAGGAAGGGCCTCCAGGACCGCCCGGCCGCTGCCCTTCAGCAGTTTCTGGGTCACGAAGACCGTTCCGGCGCCGGAGGTCCCGTCTGCCGGGAGGCGGCCCAGCGTCTCGCGGACCATGTCGGCCTTATGGCCCACCACGATCACTATCCTGGAGGGACCGAGCGAAGAGACCTTTTTTATCACCCGGGCCGCGAGAGGCATGTCGCCGAGCATATGCAGGACCTTGGGAAGGTCCGATTTCATCCTGGTGCCGAGACCGGCGGCCAGTATAAGAACGCAGAAATCTTTTTCCGGCATAATCAAAGAAAAGAACCGAACGCCAGACCGAGCAACAGGGAAGGATACGCCGCAGGGATAATTTTACAAAATAGGGGGCCCCGGACAAAAGGGAGAATCGTCCTGGACGGAAGAACGGGCGGCCGCGCGCGGAAGGTCCGCCGCCTTTCGGCGCTCAACGTAAAGGGCCGGGAACGGACTTTTTACGTCGGAGCGGCCGGGACGGCAAGCGCGGCTGGGCCCGGGGGCCGGAAAGAAGGCGGCCGGAGCGCGCGGCGATCAGTTCTTCCTTCTCCCGCCGGCTAAGTTTTTTGATCAGCGCCTCCAGTCTGGAGGCGCCGGAACGGCCTAAGCCGGGACGGGACCACGACCAGGCTAGCCGCACCGGTCCGAAAGCCGCGGTATACCTGGCGCCGGTCCCGGCATTGTGCGCGGCCAGGCGCTCCATAAGCCTGTTGGTTATGCCGGTGTAGAGGGAGCCGTTGGAGCAGCGCACGATGTAAACGGTCCACCTGTACCCGGCCGAAGCCGGGCGGCGGTCCTTCCTTTCCGCGTTACGGTCCATAGGAGCAAGCGCGTTATAAAAAGACATCCACCGATCGAGCCCGGTCTTTCGGTGGATGTCTCGTCATCCTGCGGCCCGCCGGGGCCGGGGGATTATATGGCGGCCGGCAGCGTGCCGCCGTTCCCGGCCCAGTCCACGGACGCCGGAGCGGCGTCGGGAGCGTCCTGGGGCGGTTCAACGGCGCGCACTTCCACCGGGGCTTCCTCATCGGAGCCGTCCGAACCCGCCTGCCGGAGAACGTTCATCATCTTAGGCAGGGACAGCTTCAGCGCGTAGTTCCAGCAGCCGAAGTTATGCCCGCCGTCGCACCCGGTCTCGCCTCCGGGCCGGCCGTACATCAGGAACGAGCTGGTGATGCCGGCGTCGTTCAGCGCGTTATGCAGCCGGAAAGTGGACTGCCCCATGGTCCGTTCCAGCACGTCGAAGTCGTGCATGCCGGAACCGGCGTACATGTCCAGGTATATGCCGCTCAGGCTGCCCGCATGTTTGAGCGGATTGTGCACGTTCCAGTTATCGTCGTCGAACCTGCCGAACGCTCCGTAAGGGTCGAAACCGCTGGACTGCGACTGCTGCAGTATGACCAGCTGGGTCCCCTGCTCCTGAAGGTCCAGAGCGCCGGAGTAGCTGCCGGCGTAGGCGAACAGTTCCGGGTGCCGGAAAGCGTGATGAAAAGCGCCGAAACCGCCCATGGAGAGACCGGCTATCGCGCGGCCGCTCTTGGACGCGTTGGTCCGCAGGTTGGCGTCCACCCAGGGGATGAGCTGTTTTATATGGAAGCTTTCCCATTTCTGGGCGCAGCGGCTGCCGTCCCCGACCCAGTCGGTGAACCAGCCCACTTTGCCGGCGTCGGGCATGACCGTAATTAGGTCCAGGTCCTCGGTGTACTCCTCGGCCTGTCCGCCGCCCTGCACCCACTGCCCGGCCCAGCCCCCGCCTCCGCCGTGCATCAGATAGAGAACCGGATAGCGATGGTCGACCTTCGCTTTGGATGAATAGTTCTTGGGCAGAGTGATCCACACCTGGTTCACACCCCCGTTTATCGCTTCCTCAGCGATCATCTGGGTCTGTATGTCCACCACCACCGTACGCTTGTTTTCGTCCATCCAGGACGTTTTGAGCACGGTGATACCGTTGCCGGAAGCGAACTCCGGCAGATCGGTTTCCTCGGCGCGCAGACACAAAGGCGACACCACCAGTAAAGCCAGCATCCGAACGAATAACCGCTTTATACGCATAATCCTCCTGAGAAGTAAACCCGCGAAAAAAACCGCCGACCCCGTCCCGCCGCCGTCCCCGGCGGCATGCTGTAATTATATCATAGTAAACCTGGAGTTTTACCCGAAAGGCCCTGAACCGCATAGGCCCAAAGACCGAGGGAAGGAAGGATGCCGGAGCGGACTCCCAGATAAGCGGAATGGCGCCGAAAGGCGGTCCGGACGGAACCGTCCGGACCGGCGGGGAAATACCTCCCGGGCTAGGACTCGAACCTAGACAAACGCCTTCAAAGGGCGTCGTGCTACCATTACACAACCCGGGAAGAAAATCGCCCGACCCCGTTGAAGACGTCCAGGCCTACTCTTCGTCGATGCCCGCCGGAGCCGGGGCCGTCCCCTTGGCGAGCTCCTCGTTGTAGGTCCTCAGTATTATCTCTTCCAGCGAATGCCGGAACTCGTTCGTTATCGGATGGGCTATATCCTTATAAGTGCCGTCCTTTATCTTCCTGGAAGGCATACAGACGATAAGGCCTTTATTGCCGTTCACGACTTTCATGTTATGTACGACAAAAACCCCGTCGAACGTTACCGTAGCGAACGCTTTCAGCCTATCTTCGTTGCGAAGATGTATCCTGACTTCTGTGATCTCCATCCCCCCCCCTATAGCCGCGGCGGAACAGTCGGCCGGCGACAATGGAGATTCTAGCAAAAAACCGGCAGGAAAACCCGGTTCCCGGTTTTTTTTGAGATTTTTGCGATTTTGGCCGCTTCCCGTCCGTTCTCCGCCAGAGCGAACACCGAGGCGCCCGAGCCGGACATCAGCACGGCCCTGGCGCCGGAGGAGACGAGGCCGGCGCGGGCGCGCCTGACCGCCGGATGCGCCGGAAGCACCGGTTCCTCCAGGCGGTTGTAAAGCAGGTGCGCCCAGCGCTCCAGCGGCGCCCCGGACCTGATGGCCTTTACCAGCCGCCGGAATTTCTTCAGGTTGGCCGCGACCTCGCCCGCGGGGACCGGCCGCAAAGCCCTGTAGACCGGACCGGTCGGAACGGGGGAACCGGGGTAGACCAGGACTATGGCGGGAAGCCTTCCCCCGGGTTCTAAGGGGGAGAGGATCTCCCCTCGGCCCGAGCCGGAGGCGAAAGGGCCCCCGAAAAGGAAGAACGGAACGTCCGAGCCCAGCGCCAGGGCCATTCCCTCCAGCCTGGACCGGTTCCTTTCCATGCTTACGCCGTAAAGCCGGCACAGGCCGGAGAGCGCCGCGGCTGCGTCCGATGACCCGCCGCCCAGACCGGCGCCGACCGGTATCTTTTTCATCAGTTCTATATCGACCGCGGGCGGGATCCCGAAGGCGGAGAAGAAGGCTGCGGCCGCCCTGTGGACCAGGTTATCCTCGGGGGGGCCGGACAGAAAGCGCCCCCCCCTTACCCGCAGACGCACTCCGGGCCGGCGGGACCTGGTCAATGTCAGCGAATCGGCCAGCGATATCCTGGCGAACAGCGTGGCCAGATCGTGGTAGCCGTCGGAACGTTTTCCGGTGACTTCAAGGAAAAGATTTATTTTCGCCGGGGCGCTGACGCGCACCGTACGGGTCTTTCCGGGTCCTGCCGACGCGGCTTTCATCCTGGCCTCCTCCGGTCACGGAACGAGAGAGTTGGCGTCCTTGAGGTTCAGCTTCTCCCTGTCCAGTATCACTTTCATTGAAAAGAAAGGTATGCGGAACTCTATGGTCCCCGGGATCAGATAAAGGTTCCTGAAGAAATAGTCGCCGAACCTTATTTCCAGCTTCTTCTCCCGCCGGGGCGCGACCGCCCCCACGTTCCCGTCCTCGTCGAGGGCCACGGCGCTCCGCTCACCGGACATGCGTCGGGAACTCCATCCTTTTTCAAGTTCCGCTCCGGATAGGAACGAGCCGGACATGTAATCCTTCAGTTCGGAGGCCATGAGCGAAGCCCAGTAGCCGAAAGCCGATTCGTCCAGGTCCTTCAGCGAGGCCGCGTCCATCTCCACCTCGCTGCCGTC
>JAKLEK010000399.1 GCA_022703115.1 Elusimicrobiota bacterium | reverse complement strand
GGGAGACCGGCTGAGGCACGGGAGCAGTTCTTTCGCGCCATCTCGGTCCTACCGGGAAAGGCCATGACATACTATAATGTGGGCAGGACCTACCGCGATCAGGGTGAAAGGAAGGAAGCGGCGGAATACTTCCGGCGCGCGCTGGACATGGAGCCGGGGCTTGAGTGCGCCAGGTTCGACCTTGCGTTGATGCTGGCGGAGACAGGCAGGCTGAGCGAGGCCGGAGCGCTGCTGAATATGCGTAATGGCTATACGAATGACAGATGAATTCCCCGGCAGGCTGCGGCGGCCGCTGGCCGCAGCTTTGCTTATCCTGATGACCGTTCTGGCCTATCTGCCCGCCATACGCCACGGCGGATTTATCTGGGACGACGAGGACAATGTCACCGGGAACTCCCTCCTGCGTTCGGCTTCCGGGCTGCGCGATATCTGGACCAAGGTGGGAGAGAACGAAGGCGGAACGATCCAATATTATCCTCTGACCTACACCTCGTTCTGGCTGGAGCACCGGCTATGGTGCCTGTGGCCGTCCGGTTACCATCTAAACAACGTGCTTCTGCACGGGCTTAACGCCGTCCTGTTGTGGATAATCCTGCTGCGCCTGCGCGTGCCCGGCGCTTTGCTCGCGGCCGCCGTATTCGCGCTGCATCCGGTAAATGTGGAATCGGTGGCGTGGATAACGGAGCGCAAGAACGTGCTGTCCGGGCTGTTCTACTTCCTGTCGCTGCTGTCGTTCATCCGTTT
>JAKLEK010000398.1 GCA_022703115.1 Elusimicrobiota bacterium | reverse complement strand
CTGGTAAAGAACAACGGCACCATGGACCGCTACGAGCTGGAATTCCGCCGGGGCAAGCCGCTCCACCGCAAGGAAGTGGAGTACGTCAGGATGGTGGAAGAAGCCTTCACCGTGAAGGTCTGACGGAACCCCCGGCGCGGGCCGCGATGAGCGCGGCCCCGCGCCCGGCGGTGTCGATACGATGAAGATCAGGACGGCTCTGGAACTAAGCCTCATAGACTATCCCGGAAAGATGGCGGCCGTCGTTTTCGTTCCGGGCTGCGGTTTCAGATGCCCTGCCTGCCACGCAGGGCCGATACTTGAAGGTCCGCCTCTGGTGGACGAGGAGGAGTTCTTCTCGCGCCTGTCAGGACTACGGAATTGGACCAGCGGGGTCGTAGTCTGCGGCGGCGAGCCTACCGGGCGTGAAGACCTGGTCCCTTTCCTCCGCCGTCTCAAACGTGATGGTTTTTCCGTCAAGCTGGATACCAACGGCTCGGCGCCGGGCGTTCTGGGCCGTCTGCTGGACGAGGGCCTGGTTGACTACGTCGCGATGGACGTGAAAGCCCCGCGCGCGCTCTTCCCTGAAGTGGCCGGCGTTTCCGCGGACCTGCTTCCGCCGGTAGAGGAAAGCCTCCGGATGGCGCAGCGCTTTCCGGACCACGAGTTCAGGACCACCGTGGTGCCGGTGGCGCGCCGGGGGGGGGAGATAAGTTTCCTGACCGTCTCCGAGATAGGCGAGACGGCCGCCATGATAGCCGAGCTTACGGGC
>JAKLEK010000397.1 GCA_022703115.1 Elusimicrobiota bacterium | reverse complement strand
TAGGAATCCCAGTAATATATCTCCCGGAACCTTCCCCCCGGCACTATATACGGGTACGGCAGAGGCAGCAGCGAACTCCCGGGCGCTGGCTTGTCCGCCGGCCTCTTGAGAACCCCCCACAGCGCCCTTATGTGTCCGGCCGCGTCCTTCTCCGTCGAAGCATAACCGCCTTCCGGGGAGGCCGGGACCGAGAAATTATCCGCGACGAATCCGGCCAGGGAGAATCCCGGCGGCGGATCTTTAACCGCCGCTTCGTAATCCGCCGCTATCGCGGCCGGGTCCCGCTTCGGCACGCAGTCCACGAAAGTCTTGCCGTCCGGAAAGACCCGGCTCAGCTGAACGTCCCGGAACAGCCGGCCGTAAAGAGCGTCCGGCGGAGTCTGCGCCTGAGGGCGGACGCAGAACTGCAACAGCAGCAGCAAACCGAGAAATATTCTTTTCATGCCAGGGTACCTGCCAGGATATAGTTCCGTAGAGCGCCCGGGCGCTCCCTGATATTATTGTACATTTTTGCCGGAGCCGAACGAGGGCGTGAAAAAGGCCGGCCGGGCTCGAACCCGGCCGGCCCTGTCCGGCGGACCGCTGGCCGTCCGCTAATTCCAGGAGACCGAAGCCTCCGGCCGCTCGACGGGAGCTATCTTTTCCGTCAGGCCCTTCGACTCCGAGTAAAGGTCCCTGAAGTTGCCGGCCCCGTCCAGTTCGAAGGTCCACACCCCGCTCTTGGAGAACAGCACCGTGGAAAGCGACCAGACCATGT
>JAKLEK010000396.1 GCA_022703115.1 Elusimicrobiota bacterium | reverse complement strand
CGCCGCTGGCCCGCCTGGCGGCGGCGCATATCCGGCTGGTCTTCGCCGGTTATCTCCTCCTGTCCATGTCGGTCCTTTCCGCCGGAGTCGGGCTGCTTCTGGGCAAGGCCTGGGCGCCGGCGCTCTCGCGGGGACTGCTGTATCTGACCGCCGGCTGCTGCGCGGCCCTCTTCCTGTTCCCCGGGCTGCTGGTTCCCGAGCCTTTCTTCATAAACGGGGTTGCGATCTCCCCGGATTTCAACGCCGCGGTGGGGATTATGAGGTTTTATCTGCGCGCGGCGGTTCTAGCGCTTGGGGCGGTCTTCTTTTTCTCCGCCCGGCTGATCTTCGGTCCCGCCGGCGGGAGAGCGGGGGAAAAGTCCGCGGCGGAGCGGAGAATACCATGAAAAAAAGCCGGTTTTTCGTCCTGTCGGCCGCAGCGGCATTCCTGTCGGCCGCCGTACAGAGCGCCGCCGCCGGCTACAGGCCCGACTGGGTCGAAAGCGAGGTGGTGCTTTCAAGAGGCGGCCGGGCGGAAGTCTCCTATACCGTACGGTGGACCGCCGCCGGCGGGGAACTGCACGGTTTCTGGTTCGAGGGGTTCCAGGAAAAGCCGGAGTTCGACGCGGACCGCGCGTACGCTCTTGACGGAGCAGGCAACCGATACCCGCTGGAGATCAGGAAGATCTCCGACAGGAAATACGACATCGTGCTGGCCGGGGGCCGGGCGTTCACCGAAGGGGAGATAACTTACTTTTTCCGCTATACCGCGGACCTGGAAGCG
>JAKLEK010000395.1 GCA_022703115.1 Elusimicrobiota bacterium | reverse complement strand
GCCGGTGTTCACGGCGAGGGTCTGGAATTTCACGGTCTCGCCCGCCATTACCGGGTCCGGGGCCGCGACGCTGAACTGCAGGCTGGCTGAGTCCTCGGCGCGCAAAGGCGCCGCGGGTAAAAGCAGGCAGAAAAGCGCCATGTATCGCATTTTGCGCATAAGAAGAACCGGCCAGCGCCCCCCCGTATTAACGGGCGGCGTCCTGAACCGGATATATCCGTAATAAGTATACATGGCGCTTATTAATTAAAAGTTAACGTATTATCGCGAATTTCTTGATGACGCGTTCCCGCTCCTCGGTGAGCGGGTTCTTTATGTTCAGCACCCAGATATAGATCCCCGAGGCCACGTTATCCCCCCTGAGCGGCCAGTAGCCGCGGTGCTTGCCGGAGCCGGGGGCGTCATAGTTCCGCTGCAGTTCGGAATTGGAGAACTTCTTAACCAGCCGCCCGCCCACGTCGAAAACGGCTATTTCCGCCGCGAAGTCCTCGAAGTTGGTCTCGAAATGAAGACTGACCTCGTTCCTGGCCGGATTGGGATAGGCGTAGACGGCCTCCTTGTTGAGAAGCGCCCATTTAGGAGAGTACTCCAGCCTCTCCCCCTCGCTCAGCCGTACGGAGTCCATTTCCGTGAACTCCCGGCCGTTGAAAAGCCTTATCCCGTAGGTCCCCGGCAGCAGATTCGCCAGCGTGAACCTGCCCTTGTCGTCTGCATAGGCGACCGCGATGCGGCGCCCTCTCTGGAAAAGTTCCACGTACTGCCGCGCGTTCTG
>JAKLEK010000394.1 GCA_022703115.1 Elusimicrobiota bacterium | reverse complement strand
GAAGTGGGGCGCAGGACCGCCGGTCTTCTGCACGATATAGGGAACATGATCTCCATTATCATGCTGACTTCGGAGATCATGGTCTCGGACGAGTCGCCCGACCCGAAGGACGCCGCCCGTCTGCATCAGGCCGCTAAAATGGCCAGGAGCATAATAGACGGCTCTCTGGCCATGGTGAAGGGCGCCCGTTACGAGTTCCGCGAGGAACTGGTGAACGTTCCCATGGAGAACGCCGCTGCCGTCTTCGCCCGGCAGGCCCGGGGGAAGGGCCTGACTATATCCGTGGAGGCGGAACCGGGACTGCCCAAGGTCCGCATGAGCGCTCCTCATATACAGCGTATATTCATAAACCTCATATCCAACTCCCTCTCCCTGCTGGGCGCCGGCGGAAGAGTCTTTCTGCGCGCGTCCCTCGCGGGTGAGAACGTCAGGATATCCGTGGAGGACGACGGCCCCGGGTTCCCCCGGACGGTGCTGGAAAGCGGTATGGCCCGTTTCGGAACCACGCGCGCGGACAAGGGGGGGACCGGCCTCGGTCTTTTCAACTCCAGGGAAATAGTGGAAAAGCACGGCGGCGCCATCTCTATCCGCAACCGGCGGCCGTCCGGCGCCGTGGTGGAATTCTATCTTCCAATAGCGGGCCCTTCCGAAGGGCCGCGGAAGCCCTCCTCCGTCTGAGCGGCTCCTCTCGCTTAACAGTCCGCTGAGAAACCCCCTTTCAGCGTCTTTTGGCCGCTTTTTGCCTGCGCCTTGGCGCCGCTCGACTTACAGTCTCTCG
>JAKLEK010000393.1 GCA_022703115.1 Elusimicrobiota bacterium | reverse complement strand
AGGGTGGCGACCAGCATCCAGGTGGTGTCGCCCTTGTCCGGCACGGGGGTGGCCGCCTCGGCGGGCGCCGGCGCGGCCGGGGCCGCCTCTGGCAGGGCGGCCTCGGCGGCGGGAGCCGCGGTGGCGGAGGCGACGGAAGGGGCGGCGGGGGAGGGAACGGCGGATGGCGCAGGGGCGGAGAATGGCGGAGGGGGGGCGGCGGCAGCCGCGGCTGACCCAGCTTCCCTGGCGGAACTGGCTCCGGCCAGAAGCGATGGCCTGAAGGGTGACGCTCACGTTTTCCTGGGGAAGATAGAGGGGCAGTTCGGTGTTATGGCGGATATATATGTCACCAGTTGCACGGCTAATGCGCAGTTGTGTAAGACGCACGGGATAGAGGGCGATTATCTGAGCATGGTGACGAATCGCCGGACCAAGGTTTCGATAGGGCTTAAGTACATAGATAAGCGCTGGCGGGTTTATGTGCTGGATTTCGTGAAGCAGCCGTCCGCTGCGGCGAGTAATTAATGTTCCGCTGAAAATCCTCTTTGCAGTGTCTTTTGGCCTTAGCCTTAGCGCCATTCTTCTCACAATAAAGTCGCTTGTTCGCGGGTCTTGTCAGGGGCCATGGGTTCGCGGCCGCCGGAGGCAGCCTTCTGCCGGCCGGGCCGGGGTTTCCGGGGAAGTAGGACCGGTATTCTCCGCCGGTGCGTGAACTCGGCAAAAAAGCAAAGTTTTTTGCCTCGGACATTCACGCACCGTCCCGGAGGGATACGCTCCGACTACCGGTCCTAAACCCCTAAATG
>JAKLEK010000392.1 GCA_022703115.1 Elusimicrobiota bacterium | reverse complement strand
ACCGCCGATGATCCACACGCTGCGCCGGATCAGGTACTCGGCGACGGCCGAGAGCTGTTCGGCGGCCGGTGTCGCCAGGTGCGACAGCTTGGCCTGCAGCAGCGCGATCCGCTCGCGCTGTTCATGGATGCCGGCCTCGCTGCTTTGGTCGGCATCCAGCAAGGCCGCCACCAGTTCGTCGCCGATTTCCAGCGCCAGTGCCTTCAGTTGCGTGCGCGCGGCGGCGGCCAGCTGGTCAGTAGCCAGGCGCATGCCGAGGCCGAATTCGGCGTTGTCCTCGAACAGCGAGTTGTTCCAGGCCGGGCCACGGCCTTCGGCGTCCTTGGCATAGGGCGTCGTCGGCAGGTTGCCGCCGTAGATCGACGAGCAGCCGGTGGCGTTGGCGACCAGCATGCGGTCGCCGAACAGCTGCGTCGCCAGCCGGATATAAGGCGTTTCGCCGCAGCCGACGCAGGCGCCGGAGAACTCGAACAGGGGCGGCAAGAGCATGGCGCCGGGCAAGGTCGTGCGCTTGGCCAGCTTGCGGTCGTAATCCGGCAATTTCAGGAAGAATTCCCAGTTGGCCGCTTCCGCCGCGCGCAGCGGCGGCTGCTCGGCCATGTTCAGCGCCTTGCGCGAAACGTTCGATTTGTCGCGGATCGGGCAGATATCGACGCACAGCGTGCAGCCGGTGCAGTCTTCCGGCGCCACCTGATAGCTCATCCGATAGTCGGCCGGGTAATCCTTGCTGCGGATAGCCATGTGCTTGAAGGTGGCCGGTGCCTGGCCGGCCAGTTCGGCCGGGAAGGCCTTG
>JAKLEK010000391.1 GCA_022703115.1 Elusimicrobiota bacterium | reverse complement strand
AAACTGCCTATCACCAGTCTGTCCGCCCCGGCCGCTATAGCCAGCGCCCGGGCCGTGTCCGGCCCGTCCGGGTCTATCCCGAAGATCGACTGTTCCACGTTGTAGCCGCGTTCCGCCAGCGCCCGGTAGAGCGCCAGGGCGTTGCCGCTGAATCTCGGCGGCGCGAAGAGTATGACGGCCGTCTTGACGCTCTTATCCTCAAGAGGGACCAGTTCGTCCCTGTCGGAGACCAGGGTAACCGCCTCATCGGACAGGGCTTCCGCTATTTTCACGTACGCTTTGTCGAACGGGGAAGGATATTCCGACGCGTCGAACAGTCCGGCGGCGCGCTTGGCTTCCAGTACCCTGGCATAGGCGTCGTCCAGGCGCGAGGCTTCCAGGGTCCCGGCCTTCACCTGGCGGGATATCTCGTCCCTGGCCCGTAAAAAATCTCCTTTACCGATAAGAATGAGATCGGCGCCGGCTTTTAGGGCCAGCGCCGCGGCTTTGTGTATGGGGAAGCGGGAAGTGACGGCCTTCATGTCCAGGCTGTCGGTCATCACCAGGCCTCCATAGCCCAGTTTTTCCTTAAGGAGTCCGCCGATCACCGGCTTCGACAGCGTCGCCGGCGCGGACGGGTCTATCGCGGGATAAACTATATGGGCGGTCATGATCACCGGCACCTTCAGCTCCACGGCTTTGCGGAAAGGCGCCAGGTGGACCGCTTCCAGTTCCGATGCGGCGCTGTTTACCACCGGCAGGGTCTTATGAGAATCCTGTCCGGCCGCCCCGTGGCCGGGAAAATGCTTGGCCGT
>JAKLEK010000390.1 GCA_022703115.1 Elusimicrobiota bacterium | reverse complement strand
CAGGGCGGGACAGAGAACCGGACGGCAATTAAACTATGCCCGACGACATCGTATATTCCACCGACCCGGACTGGAAACCGGACACAGAGAAGGCCCCGGAAGGAAAGCCTAAACAGGCGGAGCCGGTCCGGATATCTTTCCGGCGCGGCCATAAGGGCAGCGGCATGACCTTCATCGAAAGGCTGCAGATGCACCCCGCGGGGAAGGAAGAGCTCCTGAAAAAATTCAAGAAGAAACTGGGGGTCGGAGGCACCGTCAAGTTCGGCGCCCTCGAGATCCAGGGCGACCGCAGGGACGCGGTGGAAACGGCGCTCAAGGCCCTCGGCTATAAGGTAAAAAGACTGGGCTGACGGCTCAAGGCAGGACCAGCACCGCGGTCTCATCCATCACTTTCGTATCCCCGGGCTTCCCGCCCCCGAAGATCATCGGCCCGTTTTCCAGCGCCAGCGGCCGGTATCCTTCGGCGTAATCCCAGGTATTCAGATACAGCTTCGCCCCTGAGAGCGTCTCCGGATAGCCCAGCGAGGCAGCCGGGATCGTCAGGGTCACGGTACGCGCATCGAAGTCGGTTTCCAGTTTCGCGCCGGGAGTCACGGCGCGGCCTTCGTCATCCGGACCGGCCCCCTCCGAAGAGGAGAGAACGTTGGACCAGCCGTGCGCGCGCAAACGGTAATGCCAGCTCATGCCGGCCGGGAGTTCGCCGTTCTGCTTCGGCATTACGCGTAGGCCGCCCGTACGGCCCGGCATCTCCAGGAACACCGTCAAAGCCGTCCTGTCGAAGCCGTTGATCGGCCCCCACCC
>JAKLEK010000039.1:6244-10371 GCA_022703115.1 Elusimicrobiota bacterium | reverse complement strand
GACCGTGAACATGATGGAGGAGGTCCGCGCCGGCGTTTGGCTGCAGCATCTCAAGCACGATCCGTCCAAAGGCTTCGTCGAGCCGGTCGCGGCGCTCCTGGCGAACAACGCGGTCATCGCCAACCGGCATTTCCGCGACGTGGGCGTCCTCAAAGAAGGCTATTGTGCGGACGTGATCCTGCTGGATTACTTTTCCCCCACTCCGCTGGACGAAAGCAACTTCTACGGCCATCTGGTCTTCGGCCTGTCGCAAAGCCAGGTCGACACCACCATAGCCTCCGGCCGCGTCCTCATGGAGAACAAGAAACTGAAACTGGACCTGGACGAGGAAGAGATCGCCCGGAAGTCCTCCGAGCTGGCCGGAAAGCTCTGGTCCAGGTTCTAGATCTTTAGCCCGCAATGGACGGCCGGTTCCGAGTCCGGTCTATGACCGGCGCTCCCGCCTTTAGTATAATTATCTTGCCGCCGCATGGCGGAATACGGATTTCCCGCATTGTCCGCAGGAGGAATATGAGCGTAAAAGTAACCGGTTCTTCACTCACTATCGAGGATGTGGTAAAGGTTGCCAGGCACGGGGAACAGGTGGAACTCGCCGCCGACGCGGTGACGCGCATCCGGAACTGCCGGGCCATGCTGGAGAAGAAGATAACGGCCCGCGAGATAATGTACGGAGTGAACACCGGCATAGGCGAATTTTCCGAAGTGGTCCTCAACGACGAACAGGTCAAGCAGTTCCAGCGCTATCTGATATACAACCACGCCGCCGGCATAGGGAAGCCGGCGCCGATCGAGCATGTCAGGGCCGCGATGCTCAGCAGGATAAACGTGCACGCAAAGGGCCATTCCGGCTGCCGCCCCCAGATAACCCAGACCTACGTGGAGATGCTGAACAAGGGCGTGACCCCCGTGGTCTGCGAGAAGGGCAGCGTGGGCGCCTGCGGCGACCTCTCCCCCATGAGCCAGCTGGCGCTTTCACTGATGGGCGAGGGCGAAAGCTTCTACAAAGGGGAGCGCATGCCGACCAAGGCCGCCCTTGAAAAGGCAGGCATCCCCATTCCCGGGCTCCAGGCCCGCGACGGTCTGGCCGCCATCAACGGCTCCAATCTCATAACCGGCATGGGCTGCCTGGAACTTTACGACGCGGAACGCTGGGTCAAGCAGGCGGAGATAGCGGCCGGCATGACGCTCGAAGCGCTGCTGGCCAACATGAAGCCTTACGACACCCGCCTGCACGAACTGCGCGGGTTCAAGGGCGCCGTCACCACGGCCGCCAACATCCGTTCGGTGACCGCCGGCTCTGACCTGTGCACCGGCAAGCTCAAGGTAAAGGTGCAGGACGCGTATTCCATGCGCTCCACGCCGCAGATAATAGGCGCTTTCAGGGACCACCTCGCCTACGCGCGCAAACAATTCGAGATCGAGCTGAACGGCGTGGCCGACAATCCGATCTTCCTGCCGGAGAGCGATACGGTCCTCACCGGCGCTAACTTCCAGTCCATGCCGATCAGCATGCCTCTGGACATGGTCGGAGCCGGTGTAGCCATGGTCTGCGTGCTCTCGGAAAGGCGGTTGAACCGTCTGCTGAACCCGGCCCTGAGCGTGGGCCTGCCCGCCTTCCTGACCAAGGGAGCCGGAATGTTCTCCGGACTTATGCTCAGCCAGTATACGGCTGACATGCTCATCGTGGAACAGCGCACGCTCAGCGCCCCCGCCTGCGTGCAGTCCATACCCGCGGCAGCGGACCAGGAGGATTTCGTGAGCATGGGGATGAACACCGCTCTGAAGACCAGGCAGATCCTGGACAACGCGCAGGGAGTGCTGGCCATAGAGATGATAGCCGCGGCGCAGGCGCTGGACTTCAGGGACTTCGCTTTCGGAAAGGGCTCCCGCGCGGCGCACGCCGCCATCCGCAAGGTGGTGGAGCACCTGGAGACCGACAGGCCGCTATTCACCGACCACAACAACATGACCGAGGCCGTGGCCAAGTGCGCGGTCCTGGACGCGGTGCAGGCCGAGATAGGGGAGCTGAAGAGTTCCTGGTAAGCGCCAAGGACGGCAAAAAAAGAGGCCCGGAGATATTCTCCGGGCCTCTTTTTTTGCCCGCTCTCAGAACGTCTGGGTGACCTTTTTAAGTCCCTTGGGATTGTCCGGGTTCAGGCCTTTGGCGAGCGACAGATGGAGCGCGGTCAGTTTTATCTGTATGTCGGCCAGGAGGCAGTTGAAAGGGAACGCCGCCTGTTCCGGGGCCAGCACGTGGTACGGCGTTCCGCGCTCGGCCAGGGCCAGCCTGACCTTCTCCATGTCCTCCGGCAGCTTGCGGGAAGGGCTTAACAGGAAAACGAAGTCTTTGGACGTATAGGCGCCGACCGGACCGTGCAGGAATTCGGCGGCGGAATAGCCGAGCGCGTGGGCCTTGGCCATTTCCCTGAATTTCAGCGCCGAATCGTCCGCGACGGCGTTGAACGGCCCGCGCCCTACGAAGCCTATGACGCCGGCCTTTTTCAGCTTAGGCCAGAAAGCGGTCTTTCTCGGATCGAAGCCGGACCCGAGGAACTTCCTGATCGCGAGCACGGTCCCCCTGAAATCCTTTTCCCTGAAGCTGCCGCTCCAGATCTGCGCCGTCCACAATACCGCCCATAGCTGCAGGATGAAGCTTTTCGTGGCCGCTACCGGCACTTCTTTGGAATTCGAAAGCAGGATATGGGTATCCGCCAGGCGGGCCAGCGGGTTGGCCCCTGCATCGGCCTCGTTGGTGACGGCCACGCCTTTAGCTCCCCAATCCATGAGTTTTTTCAGGCAGGCGGTTATATCCTTGCTCTTGCCGGACTGGGAAAAAGCCCATACGGCGTGGCCTTTGAAATGCAGAGGGATGCGAGCCTCGAAGATCGAGTGCGGGTGGATGAAATTAGTGATGACGCCGGCGTAAGTTTCCCAGATGTATTTGGCGAATAAGGTGGCGTTGCCGGACGAGCCCCGCCCCACCAGGTAGACCTCCCTTTCACCCGACTTCAGCGCGAGTTTTTTAAGCGCCCTGGCGCGCAGGGAAAAGTCCTCCAGCAGGGAGGGTATCTCCATTATGTCGCCGTAGGTAAGGGTATCTTCTGGTTTCATGATCTTCCTTTTCTCCCGCTCTTGAGCTTTCTCAGCTTGATCAGGCCGTCGTCTATCGCTTTAAGGTCCATACCGGTGCGCCCGAAATGAGCGTGTTCTATCGGCGAATCCGGGCAGACGTAGGTGCCGCGCCGCACGCCTTTGGGATCGTTCTCGAGTCCCAGCCAGACCAGCCAGGGCTCGAGGTCAGAGAAATTCCTTGTCACAAGTTCGGCGCCGCTGCGGAGCACGGCGTTCTCGTCCCCGAACCCGTCCAGAACGGCGGCGCAATGGTACCCGGCCGCCTTGGCGGCCTCCACGTCCCTGTGGGTATCCCCTATAACGTAGACTTCGCCGGGCCTTATGACGGCGCCGGCCAGTTTTTCCGCCCGTTCGACCGCCTTCTTGAGCAGTTCGCTCCTGACCGCGGAATCGCAGCCGTAGCCGCCGAACGCGAAATACTTCAGCATCCCGGAGGGGGCCAGTTTTATGAGCGCTCCGGTCTTGAGATTGCCCGTGCCCAGGCCTATCATGACGTCCTTGCGCCGCGAAAGTTCGGCCAGCAGCTTTTCCACACCGGCCAGCTTGCGGTAGTCGCCGGTTTTCCTCGAACGTTCCACTTCCGCCGGAAGCAGGGAGAGGTACTTCAGTTCCAGGGCGCGGAACTGCCGGGCCGTCGGTTTTTTTCCGGTGGCGTACCTGTAGACGAGGGCGAAATTCTCCGTATCGGTGCAGCCCTGCCAGGAGACCCTGGCGCAGACGCCCTCGGCGCCGTAGAGCTCCTTTACCGCCTTATCGAGCGCCCTGCTGCCGGCCCCGCCGGCCTTAACAAGGGTGCCGTCTATATCGAAAAGCACTATTTTCATATTTTATAGTTCCGGACCGGGAAGGGGACCGGACCGGCAAGGGTATTACCCTTACACCGCGTAGGAAACCCTCCCGTGGTTTCCCTCCATCCCGGAGGGATGGAGCCTCCCATCCGCTATGCGGCTCCAGGGCAATACCCTTGCCGGTCCTCCTATCCGCGTCAGAGCCGG
>JAKLEK010000039.1:0-6145 GCA_022703115.1 Elusimicrobiota bacterium | reverse complement strand
ATATTAAGGTTCGCGCCGAAATAATAGCATATCTCCCTGTAATCGGAAGCGTCGAAAACGGCTATGTCGGCCTGCTTTCCGGGGACGATGGAACCCAGGCGGCCGGCCGCGCGCAGGGCGGCGGCGCCGTTGATGGTGGCGGCGCAGAGCGCCTCCTCCGGGGTCATATTCATATGGGTGCAGGCGGCCGAAAGCGTGAACTGCATGTTCCAGCACGGGGCGGTGCCGGGATTGAAATCGGTGGCCAGGGCGACCGGGACCCCTCCGGCTATGAACTCCCTGGCGGCGGGATAGCGGGCTAGGCCGAGGAAGTAGTTGGATGCCGGGAGCAGGGCGGCCACCATGCCGGCCCGGCGCATGGCGCGAATGTCCTTTTTCCCGGCGTGGTCCGCGTGGTCCGCGCTGACGGCGCCGGCCGCGGCTCCGGCGATGATGCCGCCGTAGTTAGAGAGCTGTTCGGCGTGTATCTTGGGTATGAGCCCGGCAGCGGCGCAGGCGCGCAGGTACCGCAGGCTCTCTTCCGGCGTGAAGTAACCGCGTTCACAGAAGATGTCGGCGAACACCGCGAGGCGTTCGGCGGCGGCCTCCGGCAGGATGGCGGAAAGGATATGGTCCAGGTATTCCCTGGAGCCGCCGAATTCGGGCGGCACGGCGTGCGCGGAAAGGAGGGTCGGGAGCATTTCCAGCCTGGTGGCGCGGGCGGCGGCCTTTATGGCCCTGAGCGTTTTAAGTTCCGAGACCCTGCTCAGACCGTAGCCGGTCTTGACCTCTATGGTCCCGGTGCCGCATTCGAGGAAGCGTTCCGCACGGACGGCGAGCTGGGCGGCCATGTCGGCCGGGGCCTGGCGGCGGAGGGCTTTTACGCTGGAGATTATCCCCCCTCCGCGGGCCTTGATGTCGGCGTAGGAGGCGCCCTGGGTCCTTAGCGCGAAGTCGGTCAGTCTGGGGGCGGCGAAGACGGAATGGGTGTGGCTGTCTACGAAGGCCGGGATGGCTACCCCGCCGGCGCGGATGGCGCGGGCCTTCCGCGCTTTCGGGTGGCGGATGACGGACTTTTCCGGGCCGGCGGCCACTACCAGGCCTCGGTCCATGAGGACGGCGGCGTTCCGGACGAGGCCGATCCCGCCCTGGGCCCGGCCTGAACGGGGAGCGTCCGGCCCGCGGAAAGTGAGCAGTTGTTTTATGCCGGTCAGCAGCAGCGCCATATATTCACGGGTCCGGCGTCGTAAGGGGTTTATTTCCGCCCCGGGCCGGGTTTTGACCGAAGAAGCCCGAGGTCTTCCGCCGGCTCCGGAACGCGCCGGCCCGCACAGCGGTCCGGCTTGAACGGTCCTCGCCGTCCCTAATCATAGGGATACGCTCCAGACCTCGAGCTTAAACCCTCAATGGGGCGGAAATAAACCCCTTACGACGCCTCCAATATCTCCACCAGCGACCTTACTACCTGAAATTGTCGAACTGGAGGGTCACGCCGAAGTCCTGGCCGCGCAGAAGGGACATTACGGCCTGCAGTTCGTCCTTTGAGCGGGAGGTGACGCGCAGGGCGTCGCCCTGTATGGCCACCGTGGCCTTGAGCTTGTTGTCCTTCACGCAGCGGACTATTTCCTTGGCCTTGTCCTGCGGTATGCCGTTCTGGACCTTGACCAGCTGGCGGGCGGTGCCGCCGAGCGCGCTCTCCATCTTCTGCGGCTGGAAGTTCTTGAGCGGTATGTTCCGCTTGGAAAGCCTGGTCAGGAGGGCGTCGAAAAGAGCTTTCACCTTGTATTCGTCCGAGGAGCTGAGGGTTATCGCGGCCGCCTTCCTGTCGAAGGTGATGTCGGACTTGGTGTCCTTGAAATCGTAACGGTTAGAGATCTCCCGGAGCGCGTTCTGGATGGATTCGTCCACCAGGGTAAAGTCCACTTTTGAAACCACGTCGAAACTGAATTCGGTAGCCATTTAAGTCTTCTCCTTATTTTTTCATCGGTATTTTTACGCCTTTTTTCCCGGCGAAATCAGCGGCCTTTTCGTAGCCGGCGTCCGCGTGGCGCAGCACGCCCATCGCCGGGTCGTTGGTCAGGACCCGCTCGAGCCGCTTGTCCATTTCCCTGGAGCCGTCGGCCACGGTCACCTGGCCGGCGTGCAGTGAATAGCCCATGCCAACGCCGCCGCCGTGATGGAACGAGACCCAGCTGGCTCCGGACGCGGTGTTGACGAGAGCGTTGAGCATCGGCCAGTCCGCCACCGCGTCGGAGCCGTCCTTCATGGATTCGGTCTCCCTGTAGGGGCTTGCGACCGAACCGGAGTCCAGGTGGTCGCGGCCTATGACTATCGGAGCGGAGAGCTTGCCGGCGCGCACCAGTTCGTTCAGCCTCATGCCGAAGAGATGCCTTTCACCGTATCCCAGCCAGCATATCCGCGCCGGATAACCCTGGAAGCGGACTTTTTTGGCCGCCATGTCTATCCAGCGCCTCAGGCCCTCGTTCTCCGGGAACATCTCCAGGACCAGTTTGTCGGTCACGGCTATGTCGCGGGGGTCGCCCGACAGCGCGCACCAGCGGAACGGGCCGTTGCCCTCGCAGAACAGCGGCCGGATATAGGCCGGCACGAAGCCGGGGAAGTCGTAGGCGTTCTTGACGCCCTGCTTGAACGCCATGGTGCGGATGTTGTTGCCGTAGTCGAAGACGACCGAGCCGGCTTTCTGCAGGGCCAGCATGGCCTCCACATGGACGGCGATGGACTCCATGGCCAGCGCCTCGCATTTTTTGGGGTCTTTCCGGCGGAGTTCCACGGTCCGGGCCATTGAGAGGCCTTTCGGCACGTAGCCGTTCAGCGGATCGTGCGCTGAGGTCTGGTCGGTGAGGACGTCGACCCGTACGCCGCGCCGCGCCATCTCCGGCAGGACCTCGGCGCAGTTGCCGTGGAGGGCGATGGAGAGCGGCCGCTTTTCCTTAAGGGCCTTTCCGGCGAGGGCGAGAGCCTCGTCCAGGGTGCGCGTCATGACGTCCACGTAAGCGGTGTCGAGACGGCGCTGTATGCGGGTCTCGTCGGCCTCGATGATAATTGCGACCCCGTTGTTCATGGTGACGGCCAGCGGCTGGGCGCCGCTCATCCCGCCCAGGCCCCCTGAAACTACGAGTTTTCCGGAGAGGTCGCCTTTGAAATGCTTACGGGCGAGGGCGGCGAAAGTTTCGTAGGTGCCCTGGAGTATGCCCTGGGTACCTATATATATCCAGGAACCGGCCGTCATCTGGCCGTACATCATGAGCCCTTTGCGTTCCAGTTCGTCGAAGACGCTCCAGTTGGCCCAGTTGCCGACCAGATTGGAGTTGGCGATGATGACGCGGGGCGAGTATTCGTGGGTACGCAGCACGCCGACCGGTTTCCCGGACTGCACAAGCAGCGTTTCATCGTTCTCGAGGCCGGTCAACGAGCGGACTATGGCCCTGTAGCATTCCCAGTCGCGGGCCGCCTTGCCTCGCCCTCCGTAGACGACCAGGTCCTCGGGACGTTCGGCCACGTCCGGATCCAGGTTGTTCATGAGCATGCGCAGGGCGGCTTCCTGCTGCCAGCCTTTGCACGATATCTTTCCGCCTCTCGCTCCGCGTACTATTTCAGCTGCGGTCATAAGGGTCCTCGCCTCTCCGGCCTGCGCCGCCGATTATCTTCGGTTCTTCAGCGCCGGAACTTTTTTCAGGACGTCGCCGACGGTCGCCGCCCCGTCCTTTTTAAGTATCACCATGAAATGTTCGAATATCTTCCGGGTCATTTCCACGTCGCTCAGCGCCCGATGCCAGTTCTCGGCGGAGATAGCCAGCTCCTTGGCTATCGTCCCCAGCCTGTGATTGCTGAATCCGCCGATATGCCGGGCCACGTGCAGCGTGTCGATCACCGGCAGAACCGGAAGTTTGAGCCCCGCCCTGGAGAATTCCATCTCCATGAAGGACAAGTCGAATTCCGCGTTATGCGCTACTATTACCGAGCCCTCGAGCATGGAGAGGAGCCTTGGCGCCACCGCCGCGAACCCGGGACTGCCCGCGACCATGGCGTCCGTGATCCCGTGTATCCTGGTCGTCTCCGGGGGGATGGCTACCCCCGGGTTCAGGAGCGAGCTGAAATGCGACACCCGGCAGCCGGACTGGAAAGCCACGAGCGCGACTTCGCAGACCCTGGAAGTCCGGGGAGACAGGCCAGTGGTCTCCACGTCCAGGAACGTGAAAACGGCCTCGTCCAGCGAGCGGCTAAGCGCGGAGTGGTTCATGTTCCAGCGGCTCTACAGATGACCGAAATAAATGTACCGAGTCCACAGCCCGGCGGCCGAAGTAAGGCCCAGGCTGAGATATATGTTCGCGAGCGAGAGGTCCAGTATCCTTTTCCTCCGGATGTAGAATATCTGGACCGTCCAAGCCGCGGCGAACGGCAGCCACAGCCAGCCGGAGGTGAAAAAGAACGACCAGAGGACCACCCGCTCGAAGATCAGGAAATATTTCTCGTCGAAACGCGGGAACCCGGTCCCATAAAGGTCCTTCTCGATGAAATAGATGAGGACCGTGGTGACATGCGCCACCAGGACCGACATGGCGGCTATGCCCACCCACCTCTCAGGCATGAAGAACCCGACGCCGGGTCTGGCGATCGGAGCTATCATGAAAAGGACGTAGACATGCATCACCTGGTCGGCCAGAAAACCGATGGTACCGTCCGGGTAGCCCATGCGTTTCATGCTGTAGATGCGCAGTTCGTCCACCAGGAAATGCGCGGCCAGCATAACGGCCAGCGCCGCCCAGCCGTTGAACCCTATGGGCCCGAGCGTGAACCAGACCTCCCGCAGATGGGGATAGGTCAGGGCGACGGCCGTTACCAGATGGGTAAGGCAGTGCAGGGCCATGCCCCACACGTTCTTACGCTTCATCTTGTTGACTATGTCGAACTGCAGCGTGAAATCAGCCAGCAGATGCGACAATAAGAGCCGCCAGAATATCGCCATGCTTTCCTTCCCCTGCCGCGCTCCCCTATTTGGAGGTCAGGTTGAACGTGCCGTCCCAGCTCCCGGGCACCGCCTCCGCGTATTTCACCGCGAGGTCCAGATAGAATTTGGACGGGCCGTCCGCCGGGGAGACCGCCAGCGCCGCCTCGAAAGACTTGCGGGCCGCGGCGAAAGAGCCCTTATAGAAGGCCTCGTAGCCCTCGTTATACGCCGCGAGCAGCTTCGCCGCCTCGGCCGTCAGCCGGCCTTTACGGGCCAGCGGCTCGTAGACCTTTACCGGGATCGCCTTTCCGACCACCCGTATCTGGCCGAGCATGCGGGCGTCGACGGCGTCCTTCGCCTCGTCGTAAGTGTATTCGCTGACCATGATCTTGGAGTGGAAGAACTTGTTCGCGCCTTCCAGACGCGAGGCCAGGTTGACCGAGTCGCCCATCACGGTGTAGGAAAGCCGGGTCCGGGAGCCCATGTTGCCCACGACCATCGGGCCGGAATTAAGGCCTATGCGCGCGGACGGCTTTATCTCGAATTCGGTCAGCTCCCGGTTGAGCCGGGCGATCTCGTCCATGCAGTCCACGGCCGCCAGACAGGCCAGCTTTCGGTGGTCCTTCTGGTCCAGCGGGGCGTTCCAGAAGGCCATTATGCAGTCGCCGATATATTTATCCACCACGCCGTCGTGCCTCAGGATCACGTCGGTGAGGCCGGACAGATAGTTGTTCAGCATGGTGGTCAGCTGCTCGGGCGTCATCTTCTCGGACATGGTGGTGAAGCCGGCTATGTCCAGGAAGAAGGCCGTCATGTCCCGCTTCTCGCCTCCCAGCGCCAGCTTGGACGGGTCCTTGGTTATGACCTCGACCACCTTCGGCGACAGATACTGCCCGAACGTGTTCTTTATCCACTTCTTCTCCCGGCCCTCGCTCAACCCCTTGCTCGTGATCACGTATACGGCCGGCAGGATGAAAGCCAGGGCCACGGCTATGAATGGCAGCCTGTAAAGGTTGCACACAAGCAGATAGTCGCAGGCGGAAAGGACCGCGACAACGAGCAGAGAAACTGAAGCCACGGCCGTGATCGAATACCTGTTAAGGTACACCGGTATCCAGGGCAGCAACAGCAATACCATGGCTATGTACAAAGCGCTTATGCTTTTCAGCGAGTCCCTGAATTTCACATTATCCATGC
>JAKLEK010000389.1 GCA_022703115.1 Elusimicrobiota bacterium | reverse complement strand
TACGGCTCGGGCAGGAACGCCGCCCCCGGGCCCGTACGGACCGGGCGCGGGACTTTTGCATGGGAAGGCGCTGACCTGCGTTACGAGGACGGCGGGGCGGTGGTCGAGCACGTGGGCTCCGACTCCAGGCTGTTCGGCTACCTGCGTCGCGGCGACATCGTTCGCTCCGTCAACAGGAAACACGTATCATCCGCCGCCGCCATGCCCCAGGTCTTCAGATCCGCCGACCTAGGCGAAGGCGTACTGTTCGACATCGAACGCGACGGCGAAGCCATGTACGTAAGCGTCCAAACAAAATAAGGTTCAATGTCGGCTAGTGGCTATTAGCTGATAGCTGTTAGCTATTGGCTGGTGGCTGGTAGCTAGTGGCTATTAGCTAGTAGCTGGCAGCCAATAGGTTGTTACCTTATTTGGAGCGGGAGACAGGGGAACTGGAGAGGAGTCAGGGGATTTGGCGGAGCAAACCGTCACGGAGAAAAGGCGCTGCGCCTTTTCAGCTATTAGCCAATAGCCACAAGCTATAAGCTAATAGCTACGAGCTAATAGCTATAGTCAGATCTCCCTGGCGCCAAGGGACTTCATCAGTTCCGCCATCGGGACCGGCGGATAGGTCATCGTGATGCAGTGCAGCGAACCCAGACCCTTATTGGAAAGCGTCGTCGAATCGCCGCCCGTCGCCTTCAGCCCCAGCTTCTCGTAAACCGCCAGAGCCTCGGCGTCCGTCGCCTCGTTGAACACCGGCACCACCACCTTCCCGTCCATGATCAGCGAATTCACGTAAGTCTCGAACGGCTTAGCCGGCCGCGGCAGCATATGCA
>JAKLEK010000388.1 GCA_022703115.1 Elusimicrobiota bacterium | reverse complement strand
CGTCCAGCAGGGCCGAAGCGAGTTCGGGCGATACGGGCGGCGGGGCGGCATGGAGCCTGGGATCGCCTTCTACGAGCCAGAGTTCTCCGGGAAGCGCCCTCTCCAGGATGCGGTCCGGAGCGTCCTTGTTCTCCCAGTTTTTGAAACGCGGCAGAAAACCGACGGCGGCGCCTTCGAGTCCGGCGGCTTCCAGGTCCAGCAGGAAGACTGGGCCGAAGGCGTCGGAGCCGGAGGGCTCCAGCGCGAAACCTTCGGCTCCGGGAACGGCGTTCCAGACCCAAAGGGTCCAGCCGTCGTGATCGCCGCGCAGACGGTTGTAGTGTATAGAAAGTACTTTACCGCTCATAATCCGGTTCCGGACTGGTCACGTCAAGAATTCCGTGTAATTTCCTGATGCAGGGTTCGCGGGTCCTGCCAGGGGCCCGGAACGCGGGACCGGCGTCCAGGCTATGCCAGTGCCGTTTCAAGGCCTATGGCCCTCAGACGGCCGAGCACACAGCTCCGTATGCGAGTTGTGTCCAAGAACACACGACAAGATAGCGTAGTCCACCCGGCCTCCGGACGGTCCCGCTTTTCCGGTTCCCCTGCCTCCCGCTCCAATTCTATCCCAAATTGCTTGCGCGAGACGACCAGTCCCTGTACACTGTTCATAAGGGTTAGCCTCCTGGTGTTTTCCAGGCAACCACATTTGAAGGATAAACCGATATTTTTACAAGCCAGAAATTATACAACCTATCTTACATTACCCGGCCGCCCTTCCAAGACTGCGGCCCGATTAAATTGTAGAATATACCGTGATGAGAACTACAACATTTTTTCTGCTTTTCACCATGATATCCCCGGCTT
>JAKLEK010000387.1 GCA_022703115.1 Elusimicrobiota bacterium | reverse complement strand
CTGCCGGTTTTCTGCTTGGGCATCACGATCTTCAGTTCTCCGTCCTTGCAGACGGCTTTCGCTTCGCCGGTCTTGACCGGCGAGGGCAGGCTGAAGGACCGGTAGAAGCGGCCGTAGCTCTGCTCCCTCACCCGATACCCTCTTTCGCCCTTTTCATCCTTTTCCTCACGGCGCTCGCAGGAGATCGCGAGCGTGTTCTCCGTCAGGTCCAGGTTGATGTCTTTCTTATCCACCCCCGGCAGCGCCACGGAAACCCGGATCTCCTTGTCCGTCTCTTTGATGTCTATCTGAGGGGAGTTCATGCCGCCGCGGACCAGCGGGAGGTCAAAGAGGTCCTCGAATACCCTGTGCAGGGATCCAAAAGGGCCCAGCGCCGTCGCCGGTCTTTTCGAGAGGTTGGCTATGTCTTTGTCGCCCATAGTGTTTCCTCCGTTATGTGTTGGTTTTAGCGTGTTGTCAGTCTATCATCTAGACTGCTAATTAAGTATAGCATGCTGGCAGTCGTGCGTCAAGAGTGCTAGTTATAAAATATTCCTCTTTTTCGGCCGTGGTTCTCGACCACTAAGCCCGTCGAGGAATTAAGGCCTGGAAGAAGGTGGGGGGCCTCCGAAATCGTGGCGGCCACGTGGAGACGCGCGGCGGCCGACAGCTAGTGAAAAGGGGGACACAATACCTATTTCTTGGAAATAGGTATTGTGTCCCCCTAATACCACTGGTGGGGGGGTGCGGCGGGCGGCCGGTTATTTCCTGACGAAATGCTGCATATCAGGCGGCAACTCCAGGGAGAGTTCCACCAGGCCGGCCGGGCGGCCGTCCCGGACGAGGGAGAACTGGTAGATGAGCTTTTTTACGCCGTTCTTCTCGAT
>JAKLEK010000386.1 GCA_022703115.1 Elusimicrobiota bacterium | reverse complement strand
AGGAAACGCCGCGCATATCCGCCTGGATCGCGGTCCGCGCCGGCAGCCGGCACGATCCCTCTGACAGCACTGGCATGGCCCATTACCTGGAGCATATGTTCTTCAAGGGCAGCGAAAAGCTCGGCACCCTTGACTACTCCGCGGAAAAACCGCATCTGGACGCCATCCGCCGTCTTTACGAGGAACACTTCGTTTCGACCGATACCGCCGCGCGCGCGGCCATCTACCGCCGTATAGACGAGGAGAATATCAAGGCCGCCCGCTTCGCCGTGCCGAACGAGTACGACCGCGTGTATAAGTCCCTCGGTTTCCGCAACATAAACGCCTTCACCTCCAACGATATGACGGTGTATATAGCGGATTTCCCGAAGAACCGGATCGGGACCTGGGCCGAGCTGGAGTCGGACCGTTTCGCCAGGCCGGTCTTCAGGCTGTTCCAGAGCGAGATCGAGACCGTCTACGAGGAGAAGAACCGCTCCATGGACAACGCCTGGCGCATCCTGAACGAGGCCCTGGATAAGGCGCTTTTCGGCGACCATCCCTACGGCCGCACGACGCTCGGTTCCGTGGAGCACCTGAAGAACCCGTCGCTGGCCAAACTGTACGATTTCGTGAGCGTGAACTATATCCCGAACAACATGGCCATAGCCCTGGCCGGAGATTTCGACAGGAAAGAGGCCCTGAAGGTAATAGAGAAGAACTTCGGGATCTGGAACCCGAAGCCGGTGACCCCGCCGCAGGCCGCGGTCCCGCCCGCCCACCGTACCCCGGAACGGGTGGAAGTCAAATACGAATCCGAGGAACAGGTGAGCCTGGCCTGGCCTATGCCCTCCTCTTCCGACCCCGACGCGGACGCGCTCGAGGTGATGGGCAT
>JAKLEK010000385.1 GCA_022703115.1 Elusimicrobiota bacterium | reverse complement strand
GCATGCGGTTTTCCGCCTGGTCAAAGGCGATACATGCCGGCGACTCGAAGACTTCTTCGGTCACTTCTACGCCGTTGGTGAGGAACGGATACTGCGCCACCAGTTGCTTGCCGACCTTGGTGTCGGTGTTGTGGAACGCCGGCAGGCAGTGCATGAACTGGGTGCGTGGCGTGCCGCTGGCTTTCATCATGTCGCTGTTGACCTGGTACGGCAGCAGCAGCTTGATGCGATCACCCCAGGCTTCCACGGGCTCGCCCATCGAGACCCAGACGTCGGTATGGATGAAGTCCGCGCCCTTTACGGCGTCGGCCGGCTTGTCGGTGAGACGGATGCGGGCCCCCGACCTGGCGGCTATTTCGCGGCAGACGGCCACCAAAGCCGCGTCCGGCTGGAGGCCCTTGGGGGCGCCGATGCGCACGTCCATCCCGAGGATCGCGCCGATGGTCAGCAGCGAGCGGCCCATGTTGAAACGGGCGTCTCCGACGTAAGCGTAGGAGATCTTTTCCAGCGGCTTAGCCGAATGCTCGGCCATGGTGAGCACGTCGGCCAGCATCTGAGTGGGGTGCCATTCGTTGGTCAGGCCGTTCCACACCGGCACCCCGGCGTATTTAGCCAGTTCTTCCACTATCTCCTGGCCGAAACCGCGGTATTCGATGCCGTCGTACATCCGGCCCAGTACGCGGGCGGTGTCCTTGACCGTTTCCTTGTGCCCCATCTGGCTGCCCGAAGGTTCGAGATACGTCACATGAGCGCCCTGATCATGCGCGGCCACTTCGAAAGCGCAACGCGTGCGGGTGGAGGTTTTTTCAAATATGAGGGCTATATTTTTGCCGGTCAGGCGGGGCCGCTCGGTACCGGAGTATTTGGCGTCCTTCAGGTCTTTGGACAACTT
>JAKLEK010000384.1 GCA_022703115.1 Elusimicrobiota bacterium | reverse complement strand
AGCCCGGCTCCCAGCAGCACGGGGGTCGCGAAGAGGAAGGATATGCGCGCCGCGTCCCGGCGCGCGTAGCCGAGGAATAGCGCGGCCATGATGGTCATGCCCGAACGCGAAGCGCCGGGCAGCAGGGCTATGGCCTGCGCCAGCCCTATGAGCGCCGCGTCCTTTAGTGAAAGGTCCGCCAGAGACCTGGTCTGGGAGGGGGACCTGTCTGCCCAGTAAATAAGTCCGGAAAAGAGGATAAGGTTGCAGGCTATCCACCAGGGCTCCCTGAAAGCGTTCTCGGCCGCTTCGTGCAGCAGGAGTCCCAGCGCCACGGCGGGAACGGTCCCGGCGGCCAGAAGCCACAGGGTCCTCCCCTCCGGGGTCCCCGCCCTGGTTACGCCGGCGCGCACTATCCCGGCCCAGTCCCTGGCGAAATACGAACATATGGCCAGCAGGGTCCCCAGGTGCAGCATCACGTCGTAAGCCAGACCCTGGTACTTCCAGCCGAACAGATGCGGAGCCAGCGCCAGGTGCGCGGAACTTGAGATCGGAAGGAATTCTCCCACTCCCTGCAGAACTCCGAGAACTGCCGCCTGGAACTCACTCATATGAAACCTCCGTCCCGGGGTAATAGTGTGAGAGGATATCCCGGTAGTTGAAGCCGGCGCGCGCCATGCCTTCGGCGCCCCACTGGCACATTCCGACGCCATGTCCGCTGCCTCTGCCTTCCAGAATAAGGTAGTCCCTGCCGGAGTTCAGTTCGAACAGGGTGCTCCGCACGGCGTTCCATCCCGCACGCCGCCCGACTCCCTGGTAAAAACCAGTGGCCGATATCCTGACTTCCCTGTCTCCGGTGTACAGCGTCAGGGCGGCTGCGCGTTTCGATATGCCTCTCTCGGTTATCGCGACTTT
>JAKLEK010000383.1 GCA_022703115.1 Elusimicrobiota bacterium | reverse complement strand
CCGGCTGCCGTTCCATCTGCGCGGCCTGAGGCGCCTGGGCGCGCTGGGCCAGCGTCCCTTTGATCTCCGAGACAGCCGTTTCCAGACGGCTCACTTTTTCGATAAGTTCCTGATGGAACTGGTCGTTCTTCATGCCCGCCAGGATTTCGCCGATACGGGTGATGCGCTCTTTCAGGATCTCTATGTCGTCCTTAGTGGCTCCGATGCGGGTCGTGACGTCCAGCTTGGCGTTTATATCCTCTATCGCCTTAGTATCCAGGGCCGATATCGACAGCGGCTGTCCGGCCGGAACGGCGCCGGCGGCGGGTTCCGCCCCGCTGGAGAACTGCTCCGGCTGTCCGGCCGGCGGCTGCTGCGTTTCGGGCTGCGGCTGTGTCTCGGCCGGCTTCTGGCTCTCCTGCTGAGGAGAGGAGCCGCGTTTTCTTATTTCGGAGATGGTGAGCGGATCGAAGCTGGGGGCGAAACTTGGCTCTTCCTTTCCGGTGGCGCTTTTGGCGGATCCCAGCTGCGTGACTTCCAGGGGGGACGCTATCTCCTGGGACGGAGGCGGGGTCGGTTCGACCGGCTTGGCCAGCGCGCTCAGCCTGCGGGAGGTTGTGAGGCTTGGTTCCGGGGCCTGCGCCGCGGGCGCGGCGCCCTGAGCCGGGGCCGCCCCGGCCGCCTGTGCGTTCTGCTGCGCGCCCTGAGGTCCCGACTTCAGTATCTCGGCGATTTCCGGATAGGCGGAGGCTTCTTTCCATTCCTCGGTCTTTTCCCCGACCGGGGCCTGCGGGCACAAAAGGGTCGATGCGCTGAAGACCGGGAGTTCGAGAAGTTTGTCTTTCTCGTAGGGCCCCAGTATCTCGTTATTCACGTATGCCCAGTATTTCATGATCAGGCTCCTTGAGAGCTAACTTTA
>JAKLEK010000382.1 GCA_022703115.1 Elusimicrobiota bacterium | reverse complement strand
CACCGGAGTGAAGCCCAGCAGCATGCCGAAATTCATGCAGAAATACACCATCAGCATCCCGAAAATACCGCAATTCACCAGATAACCGAAACGGTCCCGCGCGAGCTTGGCGCAAAACCGCACCCTGCGCAGGAGCGCCACGTACAGCCCGGAGACCAGCATCATGCCCCAGAAGCCCATCTCCTCCCCTACCACGGCCAGGATAAAATCCGTATGCCGCTCCGGCACGAAGCCCAGCCGCGACTGGGTCCCGGAAAACACGCCCTTCCCGAACAGGCCTCCAGAGCCTATCGCGATCCTGGCCTGCAGAAGATTGTACCCCGCCCCCTTCGGGTCGGCTTCCGGCGCCAGGAAGACCTGGAGCCGCTTCTGCTGATACTCCCGCATCTGATGCTTGACCAGCACTCCGGAGAAAAAGCCAAGCACCAGCACCAGCGCCGCCCCGCCGAAGAAAACCCCGGAAATGTTGGAATAGAGTTTGACCGACAACAGCCACATGAGATAAGCCGCGGCCCCGGTCCCGGCCACGAACAACAGCGCGCCCCAGCCGAAATCGGAAAGCCTGAAAAAATAGGAGACCAGCTGACTGTCCATTAGCTCCGGATTGAGGTTGATTATCGTCCACAGTATCGGGAACAGTCCGGAGATGAAAGCGTACCCCAGTATGATGGACAGGTGGAAGATGTCAGCGCCGGCGGCGAAAAGCATTATAAGCACCACCGGCAGGGTCAGAAGAATGCCGGAGAAATCCGGCTGTTTTATGAGCAGAAGAAATACCGGCAGGCTGAGCAGGAGGGCTCCCAGCACCACCCTGAATTCCTTTATCTTCGTTATCCTCTTGTCCAGATAGTTGGCCAGCACGAGGATAAGCCCTATGCGCGAGAATTCCGACGGCTGA
>JAKLEK010000381.1 GCA_022703115.1 Elusimicrobiota bacterium | reverse complement strand
CGATGGTGGCCGTCCGCTATATACACCGCCTTCTGCCTCTCGAAAGCCTCCGTTATGGTCCTGATATCTTCTTCTCTTTCCAGCACCCAGAGGGTATGGACCACGCCGCCGGCGCCCGCGACCGAAAATTCCGGGGGTTCCCCCACCTTGGCCCTGATAACGGCGGCCACTTCCGGCACCTGTTTATATGCCAGCAGAGCGGGCCCGGTCTGGGCCTGCACGAACCTGATCTGGTTCACTCTGTCGTCCTCTTTTACCGGGCGGGTGAACTCATGTTTGCGTATGCGGTTGGAGTCGTAATCGTCCACGCAGGCTCCGACCATCAGGCCGGTCTGGACGTGAGTTCCCATCTGGAGCCGGTAGACGTAGTAGCAGGGCTTCTTCTCGCGGACCAGTATCCCGCCGTCCAGCATTTTCCGGAAGTTATCCGCGGCTTTCCTGTAGACCGCCTCGGAATAGACGTCGGTCCCCTCGGGAAGATCTATCTCCGCCTTAGAGACGTGCAGAAAACTGTGGGGTTTTCCGGCGGCTAGGCGCCGGGCCTCCTTCGAGTCCAGAACGTCGTAAGGAGGGGCTACGACCTCACGGGCCATGCCCTTCGCGGGTCTGATGCCGCAGATGGGATTGAAGAGAGGAAGCTTGGTCATTTCACACCCCGCGAGGCCGCGCTCCGGCGCCGGGCGAACGGCCCGGCTATCGGTACGGGCCGCTATATTTTGTCGCCGTTGATGGCGTGGGTCTTCTTGCCGGTGAGCAGGTAATCCGCTATCTGCTCCGCGGCCTGGCGCGCCACCGTCACCTGCGCGTCCTTAGTGGACGCCGCTATATGCGGCGTCGCTATCACGTTGTCCATGCCGAAGAAGATATGTTCGGTCGCCGGCTCCTTGGCGTAGACATCGC
>JAKLEK010000380.1 GCA_022703115.1 Elusimicrobiota bacterium | reverse complement strand
GACCATGAGCGAACCCCTGGGCGAGTGTATGAGGTCGCAGGCGCTTTCCACCACGGTCTGGAAGAAGTCCTCTTTCTTTATGGAGCCGGCGTTGACTATGCCTATCTCATGGATGGTGAGCAGGCTGGTCAGCAGTTCGTCGAACTTGTTCCAGGTATTCCGGAGGGAGGCGTCCCGGTCCCCCTTGTCGGAGGCGGGGTTGTCCAGCCTGAAAGCGTAGATCCTGCTCAGCAGAAAGCCGACCACGGCCAGAAGGAGGACTATGACGCCGGCAAGGACGTATATCATCATAGGTCGGCCATAACAATAGCAAAATTATTTCCGCCACGGCAACCCTGGCGGCCGGGGGATTTGTCATAAAAGGACCTATAATAATATAATTGAACCGGCGCGCGGTCCCGGAAAAGGGGCCGGAACGCCGTTGACGCCGCCGTTTAGCGCGGCGGAACGTTCCTTACCGGATATCGAGGACAAACATGAACTCCGCGGAAATCCTGAACTGGTCTTTATTTTCGGCTCTTGGCCTGGCCGCCGCCACCCTGGTGACGGCGTACTTCAAAAGCTATTCCATAATACGTCCGCCTAAAAGGCGCACCCCGGTGACCGTACACCCGGACCAGTTCCGACTGGCCTACGAGACCATAGATTTCCCCACCTCCGACGGCCTGACGCTGAAGGGCTGGTTCGTCCCCGCGGAGGGGGGGGGAACGGATAAGACCATAATCCTGTGCCACGGGATGGGCGTCAACCGGGGCGACCTGCTGCGGGACACATGGTTCCTGGCCGAGAAGGGATTCAACCTGTTCTATTTCGACTTCCGCGGCTCGGGGGAAAGCGGCGGCACGTTGTCCAGCGTGGGCTATCTGGAGACCCGGGACTTCGACGCGGCTTACGATTTCCTCA
>JAKLEK010000038.1 GCA_022703115.1 Elusimicrobiota bacterium | reverse complement strand
CGCAGGCGCGCGTACGGTGTACGCGACGCCGGTTCCGCGTTCCAGGCCCCTGGCAGGCCCCGCGCACCCTAGTTGCGGATGACCGCTAAACCCCGGTTAGTACACTGAATCCTTGGGTAGGGAGAGCGTTGAATATTGCGGAGGAGCGGGGCGCCGCGGGACGGGAAAGGGGACCGGGGGAGAAATAGGGGGGCGGGGAAATTATATAATATGGGTTCGGCTCCTGAGCCGATTATGAAAAAGGTCCTTTCCTGTGTTTTTCCGCTCGGTGTCCTGTTGATGTTCGGTCTTTGGGCGGAAGGGGCGTACGGCGGTCCCTGCGGCGCCCGTGAACTGATATCCGCCTTCGGCCGGTTGGCCGGCCTGACGGCCGCCGCCGCAGTTCTGGCCGAACTGCTCCTGGTCTCCAGGGCGGCCTGGCTCGAGCCCATCTTCGGCTTCGACAGGCTTACCCGGGCGCATCACGTCCTCGGCCTGGCCGTCCCCGCCGCCCTTCTGCTTCATCCCGCGCTTCTCCTCGCCGGCGGCGCCTGGCCTCCGGGCTCGCCGTTCACCCTCAGGCTCCGGCAGATGCTCTCTGCGGACGACGTTCCCGCCGCCGCTATCGGCGCCTTCCTCATACTGCTGACGGCCGTCCTCTCCCTGCCGGCCGTCCGCCGCCGGATGCGCTACGAGGTCTGGCACAGGTCCCATCTGCTGGCGTACGCCGGCCTCGGCCTGGCCATCGGCCACCAGTTCGAACTCGGTTCCGACGTGGGCGGTTCCGCGGCCTTCGCCGCGCTCTGGTACGCTCTTTACGCTTTCGCCATAGGCAGCCTGCTTTGGGGCAGGGTCCTGCGCCCTCTTCTGATTTTCCGCCGCCACCGTTTCGTAGTGGAGAAGGTCCTGCCAGAGACCACGGCGGCCGAATCCATCTGGATAACGGGCCGGGATATCGCCTCCTTCGGCGCCGAGGCGGGGCAGTTCGCTCTCCTGCGCTTCTGGGCGCCGGGGTTCCGTTCTCAAGCTCATCCTTTCTCTTTTTCCATGCGTCCGGACGGGGACCGTCTGCGCTTCACTGTCAAGAAAGTCGGCGATTTCACCTCGGCCGTGCATAATTCGCTCAGGCCCGGCGTTCCCGTCCTGATCGAAGGCCCCTATGGAGCCGTTACCGCCGGGAAATGCCTGGGGGACAAGGCTCTCCTGATAGCCGGTGGTATAGGCATAACGCCTCTGCGCGCCCTGGCCGAGAGCTTCCAGGCTTCCGGCAAGGATTCAGTCCTGCTTTACGCCAACCGCGGGCAGAAGGACGTGGTCTTCGAAAGGGAATTGCGGGAAATGGAAAAAGCCGGGGGCCTGCGGGTCGTCCACGTGCTCAGCGAGGACCCTGGCTGGTCCGGGGAGAAGGGGCTGCTGGACGCTGCGATGGTTCTGCGCCTGGTCCCAGACCTGGCGGAGCGGGACGTTTTCCTCTGCGGGCCCGGCCCGATGATGTCCTCCCTCCGCCGCGGACTGGCGGAACTCGGGATCTCGCCCGGAAGGATACACGCGGAGGAATTCTCGCTATGACGAGCGAATACGGCACCGCGGTGCTGGCCGGCGGCTGTTTCTGGGGGATGGAGGATATCTTCCGCAAATTCCCCGGCGTGGTAGGAACGGCGGTCGGCTATACCGGAGGGAGCCTGGAGAACCCGCGGTACGAGGACGTCAGGTCCGGAAAGACCGGTCACGCCGAGGCCATACTAATAAAGTTCGACCCGGCCCGGGTCTCATACGCCGCCCTGCTGGACCTTTTCTTCACCATGCACGATCCGACCACTCCCGGCCGCCAGGGCGGCGACGTCGGGTCGCAGTACCGCTCGGCCATCTTCTTTACCGGCCCGGAGCAGCGGAAGGAAGCCGCCGCCGCGATTGCGCGCGCCGGCGCTTCGGGCCTGTGGAAGGACCCGGTGGTCACCGAGCTGGCGCCATTGGGAAAGTTCTGGCCGGCCGAAGAATACCACCAGGAATATCTACGCAAGAATCCCGGCGGCTATACCTGCCACTACGTAAGGAAATCCGCTGTCTGAGCTATTTGGAGCCGGCGCGCTTTAGCTCGAAACTGCGCTCGGAAGCCAGCCTTTTTATCTCTTCTCGGAAAGCCGGGTTCTCGTCAAGGACCTGGTCGAAATTGTCGGCCAGCAGGACGAAAAGCCTGGTATCCTCGGCGCATATCACGGTGGCGTTCCTCGGTTCCCGGTTCAGGAGCGCCATTTCTCCGAGACAGTCCCCCGGCCCCAGTTCGGCCACCTGCTTCGAAGGCGAGAAAAAACCGCTTTTCACCCTGACGCTCAGCCGACCGGAGTAAACCACGTAGAAAGAGTCGCCCGTCTCTCCCTGCTTGCACACTTTTTCCCCGGCTTCGTACTGGTAGAGAACGATCCGGTTTAGGATCTTCTCCAGCAGGCCCATGTTCATGGAGGAAAAGAACTTTATCTTTCGCACCATTCTTCCGAATTCCACCGTGTCTGCGTCGGTCACGGTCAGTTTTTTCATACATGGCCTCCGTTGCGGATCTCTGCGTCTACGGTTTCTGGCGAAGGAAGGCTGAAATAGAAGATGGTCTCCCTGCCGGGGGCGCTTTCAGCCCAGACGCGCCCTCCGTGCTTCAATACTACGCTCTTTACGTTCGCCAGACCGATCCCCGTCCCTTCGAATTCATCTTCGGAGTGCAGGCGCCGGAAGACCCCGAAAAGTCCTTCTTTCAGTTTCATGTCGAAACCGACGCCGTTGTCGCGCACGCCTATGACCGTCTCGCGGCCCTCTTTCCTGGAGAACACTTCTATGACGGCCGGTTCTTTACCGCGGGAGTACTTTACCGCGTTCTCCAGCAGATTCAGCAGGACCTGGCGCAGCATCTTGCGGTCCCCCCTGAGCACGGGGATATCGCCTACGTGCCAGGTTATCCCCCTTCCGGCGGGAACGTCCTCCCGCACGTCGTTCACCGCCTCTTCCACCAGCTCCCGGCCGGAGAAATCTATTATCTCCGGCACCGCCCTTGATACTTTCGAGAAAGCCAGCAGGCTCCTGATCAGCAGGTCCATCTTCTTCGCCGAGGCCGTGACCACGTTCAGGTGTTTCCTGGCCTCGGCGCCGAGGCCGGCCCCGGCCTCTTCCTCCAGGTACTTCATGAAAGTGAGCATATGCCTCAGCGGGGTCCTGAGATCGTGGGATACGGAATAGGCGAACGCCTCCAGGTCCCTGTTGGCGGCTTTCAGCCTGGCGACGGCGTCCATGAGTTCGTCGTTGAGTTTCCTTATGTTCCACTCGGCGCGTTTGCGCCGGGTTATGTCCCGGAAATACCAGACCCGGCCGAAATATTCGCCGTCGGGTCCGGTCATGCCGGCCGAATAGCGTTCCAGCGTCCGGTCGTCCTTGAGCTCTATCTCGTCCAGGCTCTTCTCGTCCCTGTGCGCGTAGAGGCGCTGCACCAGGGCCATGAAACCCTCCGGGTCTTTTAGCTTGGAGATGACGTGAGAGAGCGCCCGTTCGTCGGAGCGGGATTTCAGCACCTCGTCGGGGATGCCCCAGATCTCGGCGAAACGGCGGTTGAAGCTTATTATCTTCTGGTTCCCGTCCACCACCAGGATGCCTTCGATGGACGTCTCCTGCTGCGTGGAGAGGAGCGTGTACATGAAGCGCGTCTCATGTTTGCAACGTTCGCATTCCGCCTTGCCGGGAGCGGCGAAAGGGGAGGATATGGCTTTGCGGGTGTTCCTGCGAGCGGGGCCTTTTTTCATCTGTAGGGCGCCTGGCCGGACGCTAGTCGTTCAGGACGTAGGAGAAAACGAGGGGCGCGACTATGGTCGCGTCGCTCTCTATGACGAATTTCGGCGAATCCACGTCCAGCTTGTTCCAGGTTATTTTCTCGTTGGGGACCGCTCCGCTGTAGGACCCGTAGCTGGTAACGCTGTCCGATATCTGGCAGAAATAGCTCCAGAGTTTGACCTTTTTCTTAAGGTCGAAGATCAGCAGGGGCACCGCGCAGATAGGGAAGTCCCCCGCTATGCCGCCGCCTATCTGGAAGAATCCTACGCCGGCGCGGCAGGCGGCCGCGGTCCTCTCGTACCAGGAGGTGAGTTCCATCATGTACTCTATGCCGGTCCTGATGGTCGAGGGGGCCAGGTTTCCCCTGATGCACTGCGCCGTGTACACGTTGCCGAGCGTGGAGTCCTCCCAGCCCGGGACGAAGAGGGGAAGGTTCTTTTCCGCGGCGGCGAGCAGCCAGCTGTCCGCCGGGTCTATCTGATAATGCCGTTCGAGATCTCCGGCCAGGAGGACCTCGTAGAGGAACTCATGTGGGAATTTCCTTTCGCCGCGCTCGAGAGCGCGCTTCCAGCGGGTGGTGAGTATGCCTTCCACTTTCCGCATGACGTCGCCCGGGATGCAGGTGTCGGTGACCCTGTTGAGGTTGCGCTTCAGCAGGCGGCGTTCGTCGGCCGGAGTGAGGTCCCTGTAATGCGGGACCATGACGTAATCCTTGTTGGCCACCAAATTGAAGACGTCCTCTTCCAGGTTGGCGCCGGTGCAGGCGATCCCGTGGATCTTGTCCCTTCTGATCATCTCGGCCAGGGTAAGGCCGAGTTCGGCCGTGCTCATGGCTCCGGCCATGGCGAGGAACATCTTGCCGCCGGAATCCATGTGCTCCCTGTAGGCCGCGGCCGCGTTCTTAAGGGCAAGGGAATTGAAATGCCTGAAGTTGCGGTCGATAAAGCGGCTAATGGTCCCGTTTCCGGGGGCTTTGCGTGCTTTCTTTCCTGTTATCTTGAGCGTGCCCATGGATTCACCTCCCGTGAGTGACGCGCAATGCGCGGATCGGGCGGACCGGACCCGGAGGCCTGCGCGGCCTGTGGCCTGGTTGGAAAGTTAAAATTATCTTCACGGCCCGGCGGTAAGACAGCTTTAATTTTCCGGCCAGTTCCCGGAACCCCGCACTTATTCTAGTAAATGATGAGCAGTTTGAACACTCCTGCGTGGGCCCGGCGTCAGGTCCGCCTGCGCCCGGCATGGGATATAATGTAAAATTACCCGGGAGGCGCACGAGAATGAAAGGTTTCAAACGTTATTTCCCCGCGATCGTCGGCGCGCTGCTGTCCGCTTGCGCTACGGTTCCGGACGGGATCAATCCGGTCGGCGGTTTCGAGCTGGAACGGTACCTTGGCCTCTGGCATGAGATAGCGAGGCTGGACCACTCTTTCGAACGCGGCCTGATAAAAGTGACCGCCGAATATTCCTTGCGCGCCGACGGCGGCGTCCGGGTGCTCAACAGGGGCTTCGATCCCGTGAAGAACGTCTGGAAACAGGCCGAAGGCAGGGCATATTTCGCCGGCCCCAGGGACACAGGCTCACTGAAGGTCAGCTTCTTCCGTCCCTTTTACGGCGGCTACAACGTGATAGAACTGGACAAGGGCTCTTATTCCTACGCCATGGTGGCGGGCCTGGACCGCTCTTACCTCTGGATACTGGCCCGCGATCCGGCGCCGCCGGCCGCCGTGGTGGAGAAGCTCGTCGCAAGGGCCCGGGAGCTCGGTTTTGAAACGGATAAGCTTATTTTTCCGAAGTGAGCGGCAGCTAGCCATGAAACACAGGACGCTGTCCGCGGTCCGGCTGATCGCGGTTTTCGCGGCGGTATATCCCGCGGCGGCTCCCTGCGCGGCTTTCCCCGAGGCTTCGTCTCCGGCCCCGGCCCTTTCCGCCTCCCGGGAAACTTCCGGCTGCCGCGGACCGCTGTACTGGCAGAGCGAAATAAACGTGTTCCTGCGGTCCGACGCGGCCGCGTTCCCTCCGCCTTCCTCCGTCCTGTTCATGGGCTCGTCCAGCATAAGGCTCTGGGACCTGAAAAAATATTTTCCCGGCCTCTCCGTCATCAACCGCGGCTTCGGCGGTTCGTGCCTGGCGGA
This sequence comes from Elusimicrobiota bacterium, assembly GCA_022703115.1. Taxonomy (GTDB): domain Bacteria; phylum Elusimicrobiota; class Elusimicrobia; order Elusimicrobiales; family UBA9959; genus YA12-FULL-51-18. Next base: position 4,672 of record JAKLEK010000038.1, on the reverse strand, counting down.
ATCCACGTACTACGCCGACAGGATCGCCTTCCCTTACAGGCCGCGGCTGATCGTGCTCTACTCCGGGGAGAACGATATAGCCGCCCTGCGTACGCCGGAAGCGGTCGCCTCGGACCTCGCGGAATTCCTCGCGGCTTCGGCTTCGGGACTGCCCGGGGTACCGGTCGTTTATATTTCCATGAAACCAAGCCCGGCCCGCTGGCAGCTCTGGCCGCGCATGCGCGAGGCCAACGCGGCGGCGGAGGCGGCGTGCGGAGCCGCGGCCGGCTGCAGTTACGTGGACGCGGCTTCCGCGATGCTCGGGCCGGACGGAAGACCAAGGCCGGAACTTTTCAGGCCGGAAGACGGCCTGCATATGAGCGACGCCGGTTACCGTCTATGGGCGGACATTCTTTTTCCGCTGCTGGCGGCTTACTGACGGGATATCGGGCGGGGGGCGTTCAGGGGGGACCGGGAATGGTGTAGAGCAGCGTGCCGTCGCGGTCGGTCCGGTATATTTGTTCAGAGGCGACCCCGGCTTCGATCAGCCTGTTGATGACGGAGGGGGCGGGATGCCAGTAAGGGTTGTCGGCCCCGACCTCTATGAACGCGGAAGAGGGCCGTATCCGCTCCAGGAAAGGCTTGGAAGAGGAATGGGAACTGCCGTGGTGGCCGACCTTCAGGACATCGGCCTTGAGTTCCCCGCCGAACCTTGATACCAGTCCGGTTTCCACGTCGTCCTGTACATCGCCCGCGTAGAGTATGGAAGCGTCCTGGTAGGTTATCTTCAGGACTATGGAACAGTTGTTCAGCAACTGGCCGACCGCGGTCTGGGTGGACTCCGGACATCCGTTCAGGACGTTCACCCGCACCTCGCCGGGCGCCCATTCGAGCGTATCCCCCGCGGCCGGATAGAGGATCTTAGCCCCTGAAGAACGCACCTTCTCCCGCAGAGCATCGTCCCCCGCCGCGCCGGTATTGTCCACCCTGGTGTCGTAGAAATTGGCTATTTTCATGCGGTCGGCGACATAGGCCAGCCCGGCGTAATGGTCCGAGTGGGGATGGGTCAGGACCATGTGATCTATGCGGTCGACCTTATGTTCCTTGAGGAATTTGGCGATCGGCGGGACCGCGGCCCCATCCGGGTCCGGCGGTCCCCCGTCTATCAGGACGTTCTGTCCGTTGGGAAGCTCTATGTACTCGGAATCGCCCTGCCCCACGTCTATGAAATAAGCCCTGAGGTCGCGGCGGCCGGAAGTCGCGAGCGGGACAGGGGCCGTCTGAACGCCGGCCTCGCCCGCTTCCGAGGAAAGGGAAAGGAAAGCCGTCCCGGCGCAAAGGCCGGCCGAGGGAAAAAGCGCCGATACGAGAAGCAGGGTTAGCAGTGCTCTTAGCGCCATTTTGAAGTCCCGCTAATCCGCGGGACGATTCGCCGCCGCACTATCACCGACGCCGCCATATTATACCATTAGCAGTCCGCCGCGTTCTTGCCGGCCGTATCCGGAACTTGTCCGGCTTTTAACGTAATGTCCGGACACATGATATTCTACATGATCCCGCGCGGAACGCAAGGTATGAACGGCCCATGCGGCCGGGGCCTAAGTGCCCAGACCGCGCCGTTTCATGCGGGGTCAGCGCTCCTGGCTTCCCGGGAGAAGGAAAGCGCCAGCAGAAGCGCCGCCAGCGCGAGGTAGCCGGCGGCGAACTGGAACGGAACCCTGACGGCCGGATCCGGCAGGGTCCACGGCAGGTACATGTTCCCGTCCGGTACCGCGGAATGGATCACGCCGAAGAAGGTCAGCGCGGCGCAGACCGAGACATAGAACGCGGCGGCCCTGACGCGTTTGTCTATAAGTTCCGCTATGAAGGCTCCCCAGAGCATCGCCGTCAGGATGAAGCCGTTGCCTAGAGCCACCGTTACCAGCAGTTCCGGCAGGCCTTTTTCCACCGCGGTCATCTGGCGGGAGAAGACCTCGGCCGGCACTAAGGACGGATTGGAAAGTTTGATCTGCAGCAGCCGCGCCACAGTCGGGAAATACGCGAAGGCCACCGCCGGCGCGTGCCGGGCGGGGCAGGCGTGGAAGGCCTGGCACATTATATCCAGCGCGACGAAGACCAGGATCGGGGCTATCACGGCCCGCGGGATCAGCTCCACGATGAATCCCACGTAGCCCAGGAAACCGCCCAGGCCTATGAATATCCCGGTCAGCAGAGTGTATCCGGCCCGGCTGCCCATGGCCTTGTAGGCCGGCTGGCCGATATAAGGGGTGGACTGCGCCACACCGCCGCATATCCCGGCCACCAGGGTGGCGGCGGCCTCCGTAAGCAGTATGTCCCGGGTCTTGAAATCGTCCCCCGCCACCCTCGCGCTCTCGGTCACGTTGACTCCGCCGATCACGGTCAGTATCGCGAAGGGCACGGCTATCGGCAGGTACTTAACGGCCTCTCCCATGCCTTTAAGGAAATCCAGCGTCGGGACCGGCAGGCCGAAATGCAGCTGGGCCGTGAACGGCTGGTAATGTCCTCCGGTCAGGCCCAGCGGGGCCAGTACGTAATAAAGCGCGGTGCCGAAGGCCACGGCTCCGAACACCCCGGGGAAGTTCTTCGGCAGTTTGATGCCGGCGACCAGGGTGTAGATTATCAGGCCGAGCGCGATCAGCCCTATCACCGGCATGCTGAAGACCTCGACGATGGGTATGAAGCCGATCAGCGCCAGACCTATGCCGGCCAGCGAACCGAGCAGCCCGGCCTGCGGGACCTTCCTCTGCAGCCAGCCCCCGATGAAGGAGAAAGCGAACTTGAAAAGGCCGATCAGGACCATGGTGGCCATGCCGAGGTACCAGGTCTTCATCGCGGCGTCGTGTTCGGACATGCCGCCCGCCTTGAAGGCGACGAAGGAAGGGCCCAGGACGGCCAGGGCGATGCCGATGCTCGACGGCGTGTCCAGGCCGAGCGGCATGGCGGTGACCCTGGGGTTCTTCGAGGCTTTGGCCAGGCGGAAGGCCATCCAGGTATAGACCAGGTCTCCGAAAAGCACGCCGAAGGCCGTGCCCGGGAACATCCTCCTGTAGACTATTTCGGCGGGGAAGCCGAAAGCGAAGATCAGTATGCCGGCCAGGAACGAGAGCACGGTCATGTTGTCGAACATCAGGCCGAAAAAGCCGTTGATATCTCCCATCGTGAACCATTCGTACCTGAAACCGTTCTCTTTTCCGCCGTTTTCCGCCATGGTACTTTCTCCTGTCCGGTAACGCGTCCGCCGTCGAACATCGATTATATACTTTGTCGGTCCGCCGCGGCAAACGGGGCCGTGGAGCCCTGCGGAACCCGGCCGGAGGATTATGCTATCATGAACGTACGGCGTTGATGTCTGGACAACCGAGGTTAAGAACATGCCGACTGCTGAACATCTGAAGCGCAACGAACGTTCGCGCGGGGCCGCGGTCCGGGACGCGGAACGAAAATACAGGGCGTTGGTGGAGAGTACAGATACGGGCTATCTCATTCTGGACAGCAAAGGCGCGGTTACCGACGCCAACGGCGAATATCTGCGGCTCACCGGGCGGCGTTCGATGAAAGATATCCTGGGACGCTCCGTGACGGAGTGGACCGCTCCGTACGACAGGGAACGGAACGCGGCGGAGGTGAAAAAATGCCTCGCCCGGGGCCATGTGCGCAACCTCTGCCTGGACTACGTCGGGCCGCGCGGACGGGTGGTCTCGGTGGAGATAAACGCCACCGTTACCGGTTCGGGCGCCTCGCGCCGGATAATCTCCCTCTGCCGGGACGTTACCGAGAGGAAGTCCATGGAAAAGGCCCTCCGGGAGAGCGAGGCGAAATACCGGGTCCTGGTGGAAGGAGCCAACGACATAGTCTATTCCGTCTCGGTGGACGGCACCCTTACCTATATCAGCCCCGCCATAACCCGCTACGGCTGGCTGCCGGCGGAGCTTGTCGGCAAGAACATGCTGTTGTTCGTCGCTCTCGAGGACCGGGAAAGGATAGCTTCCGAGCTCAAACTTACGGCTAAGACCGGCCGGGAGTTCGTGTCCGAGTTCAGGGGTCTTACCAGGGACGGCGGCGTGGTCTGGTTCCGGGACCATGGCCGTGTGCAGCGCGACGGCGCCGGCGACGTTTCGGGAGTTTCCGGCGTCCTGGTCGATGTGACCGAGTCCCGGCGCGCGGCCGAAATGCTGGCCGCCGGGGAGAAACGCTACCGCACCCTGCTGGAGGCGACGTTCGACCTGGTATTCCTCCTGGACAGGTCCGGCCGGTTCCTTTACGCGAATCCGACCACGCTCAGGTACCTGGGCAAAAAGGAAAGCGAGGTCATGGGCAGGAAGTTCCAGGACTTTTTTCCGTCCTGGACCAGGAAGGAGCAGAAAAAATTCCTTGATAAGGTCTTCCTCTCCGGCCGGCCGATATGCCGGGAAAGGGAACTTCCGTTCTCGGGCCTGATGAAGACACTGGAAACTCACGCCATACCGGTGAAGGACCCGGGCGGCAGGGTTTCGGCCCTGCTCGGCGTATCCAGGGACATAACGGAACGAAAGCGCATGGAGAATATGCGTCTCGCGAACAAGCGGCTGGAGATGGAGCTCGCGGTCTGCAAGGCCGCGCAGACCGTTAAAAAAGTCCCCACCCTGGCGCACGACGTTAACAATGCGCTGACCGCGATAAACGGCTACTCGGC
>JAKLEK010000379.1 GCA_022703115.1 Elusimicrobiota bacterium | reverse complement strand
GCTTGGAAATGTCCATGAAGTATATTCTATCATTTTGTCATGAAAGTCCTTATCGCGCCCAACGCCTTCAAAGGCACCCTTGGCCCGGCGGCCGCCGCGCGCGCCATCCGGCTCGCCTTCCGGAAGCTGGCGCCGGGAGCGGAACTGGAACTCCTTCCGATTTCCGACGGAGGGGACGGCCTGCTTGAGGCCTTCCTTTCGTCCGGCGGGGGGGCGGCTCCGCTGACCCTGCGCACCGAGGGGCCGCTGGGAGGCGCGGTGCGCGCGCGCTGGCTTATGGCGGGCCCCGACGCCGTGATAGAGATGGCAGAAGCCTCCGGCCTGAAGCGTCTGGGCGGGCGTCCTCCGGCGCCGTTGTACGCCGGCACTTCAGGGGTCGGACGCTTGATCAGGGCCGCGGCGCTCCGCGGCGCCGGTTCGGTTCTGGTGGGGCTGGGCGGAAGCGCCTCCAGCGACGGCGGGGCCGGCTGCGCCTCGGGCTTCGGCTACCGGCTGCTGGATAAGGACGGCGTTCCGGTCCCGCCGGGGGCGGCCGGCCTTCTGCGTCTGGAAAGGATACTGCCTCCCTCCTCCGGTCCGGACCCGGAAAGTATCGGGGTGATCGCGCTGACGGACGTGGATAATCCGCTTTGCGGCCGGTACGGCTCGGCCCGCGTATACGGCCCGCAGAAGGGAGCGGGACCGGCCGAGGTGGCCGTCATCGAAAAGGCTTTGCTTCATTACGCCCGGGTGGTCAAGCGGGAACTGGGACGGGATATAAGGTCGGTGGCGGGCGGCGCGGCGGCCGGAGGCCTGGGAGCCGGTCTTTACGCCTTTTTCGGCGCCAGGCTGGCGTCCGGTTCGGATTTCGTCCTTGAGCGTCTGGGTTTCGAGCGGGCCGCCGCCGCCGCGGACCTGATAGTTAC
>JAKLEK010000378.1 GCA_022703115.1 Elusimicrobiota bacterium | reverse complement strand
GATGTTCCTTACTTGGAGCGGGAGGCAGGGGAACCGGAAAAGCGGAAGCGTCCGGAGGCCGAGCATACGGAGCGCGGGCTCGACTACGCTAACCTGTCGTGTGTTCCCGGAGAGTTCCCCGGCCGAGGAACGCAGGCGCGCGTACGGTGTACGCGGCCGTCTGAGACGCATAGCGTCTGTTACGGCACCGGCATAGCCTTGACGCCGGTTCCGCTTTCCGGGCCCCTGACAGGCCCCGCGCACCCTAGTTGCGGAAGACCGCCAAACCAAAGCTAAGCCACGGAGTCCTGATAGGTTACGGATCTTGCGGGGGCGCTATTGAGTGGGGCGGCGCTATTTTGGCAGAATGTAGGGAACTTGCCGGCGCGCGAATAAGGAATATATGTTCAAAAAACTCGTCGAAGCCGTTATAGGCTCCAAAAGCGAACGGGACCTGAAGAAGGTCCACCCCATAGTCGAGAGGATAAACGCCCTCGAGGACGGCATATCCGCGCTCGGCGACGAGGCCCTTCGCGCCAAGACCGCCGAGTTCAAACAGCGCCTGGCGGCCGGCGAGACCCTGGACGACCTGCTCCCCGAGGCCTTCGCCTGCGTCAGGGAGGCGGCGAAGCGCTCCATAAAACTGCGCCATTACGACGTCCAGATGATAGGCGGCATCATCCTCCACCACGGCAAGATAGCCGAAATGCGCACCGGCGAAGGCAAGACCCTGGTCGCCACCCTCGCCGCCTACCTCAACGCCCTCTCCGGCAAGGGCGTCCATGTCGTCACCGTCAACGACTACCTGGCGAAAAGGGACAGCCAGTGGATGGGACCGGTCTTCGAATTCCTGGGGCTGACGGTCGGCTTCATCCATCATGACATGCGCAACGAAGAACGCCGCGAGATGTACGGCCGCGACATAACCT
>JAKLEK010000377.1 GCA_022703115.1 Elusimicrobiota bacterium | reverse complement strand
GTCGTCCGTGTCGGCGCGCAGGTCGAGGAGCAGCGGGGGGCGGCCGTTAAAAAGAAAAGCGGCGGCCGCGAGCATGGCCCCTTCGATGCAGTGCGCCCGCCCCTCCCGGAGCACGCCAAGAGGCGAAAGGCAGACTTCGGTCCGGTCGTGATTGTAGCCGGTCTCGTAATCCAGGAAATCCTGCACCCTGGCGGGAGAATCCAGGCGCCTGAGGACGCTCAGATGCCTGTCCGGGAACCGGGAGAAAAGACGGGAGATCCTGTCTTTCATAGGCGTTCGGACCCGGGATGCCGGCTCCCGGGTCAAAGAAGGGGATTGGACACCAGCCCATCGGCCAGTTTCGGCTCGAACCAGGTCGATTTGGGCGGCATGACCTGGCCGTTGTCGGCTACCGCCATAAGCTCGTCCAGGGAAGTGGGGTAGAGGGCGAAAGCGGCCTTCATCTCCCCCGAGTCCACCCGCCGTTCAAGTTCCTCCAGACCGCGTATCCCGCCGACGAAATCGACCCTGTCCGACTTGCGCAGGTCCTTTATACCGAGAAGCCTGTCCAGGACCAGGTCCGAAAGCACGCTGACATCCAGGGCCGGCACGGGGTCTTCCTTGCCGGACGGCGTGGGGACCGACGGCTTCAGCACGTACCACTCCTTGTTCAGATACATCCCGAATTCCCTGCGGGACGAGGGCTTGGCCCTTCCGGAGGTCCTGCCGACGGAGAAGCTTTCTCCGAGCCTGGAGAGGAAGACCTCCGGCTCCATCCCGTTAAGGTCCCTGACCACCCGGTTATAGTCCCATATCTTCATCTCGTCCACCGGGAAAGCCGCGGCGAGACAGCAGTTGTAAGGCTCCGCGCCGGTATGCGCCGCGCCGCGCTCCGAGATCATGAGCTTCTTGATCCTGGAAGCCGCGGCC
>JAKLEK010000376.1 GCA_022703115.1 Elusimicrobiota bacterium | reverse complement strand
GGAGTCTGCCTTTCTCCACCAGTTCCAGCTTCCGGGCGGGAACCCCCTCGTCGTCCACCTCGTACCCGCCGACGAGGGGCTTCCCCTCGTAATAGCGAGCGAGCGGATCGTCGGCGACTTTCAGGAAAGGCGGCAGCACCCGCATATCCAGGCGCTCCACCAGCGCGCCTGCGCGCCTGTATACCGGTTCGGAGGACCAGCGGTCCGGGGCGGTCCAGACCTCCCGTGGATTGGATATGTTCCTCACCAGGAAGTGTGAGAAAAAGGTGCCCGCCGCTCCTTTTTCGAAAAGTACCGGGCCGATGTAGGCCTTCAGCTGGACGGAACCGCCTATCCCGGACAGCCTTTCACCTATCTCTTCGGCCCCGGAGAGGAGCGTTTCCAGCGCCGGCGCGTCCTTCGCCAGGCAGAAACCTTCGCGCAAGCCGTCGGAGATCAGGAAGCCGTCGGGAGCGTAGGCTTCGGCCTCTATCACGACCCGTCCCCGGCAGTCGGGTCTGCGGAACGCCGACCCTTCGCTGTCCAGGAACCTGGCGGAGCCGGAGTCGAAAGCGAAAGAGACCCTGGAATGGCTGACCGCCGGGTATCTGCGGAAGACAGCGGAGACCTTGCGCGCGTTCTCCCTCCAGGCTTCTTCGTCCACGCTTTCTGTCCGGGTATCCAGGAAGAGCTCGTATTGCGGCCGCGGGGTTCTGTCGTCGAATATTTCGGTGATGTTCCTGGAGTCCATGAACGCTTTTTTCTTCGAATAGGTCTCCAGCGCCTCCTTATAGGCCCTGTCGGTCCCGGCCCAGAGCGAGTAGCGCAGGCTGTCGTAGGGATCGCCTTCGAACGAAAGCTGCCAGTCGGTTTCCGGGGCGTAGCCGGACCATCTGTCAGGGGCGTAATTGGTGTTGTCGAATTCCGGGGA
>JAKLEK010000375.1 GCA_022703115.1 Elusimicrobiota bacterium | reverse complement strand
GGCCCTTATAAGGTCCCTATCCGCGGCGTTATCGTTCATTTTTTTGTCTTGCCGGCGGTAATTTCATAGGATATATTTAAATTATAGTATACATCCGTCCGCACATGAACAGAACCTCCGGCCGCCGCTTCACGCTTTACGTCTTATCCTTAACGCTTCACGTCATGCCGCTTTCCGGCCCAGCGGCGGCGGCCGCCTCCACCGCCTACGGCCTGTACCTGAACGGAGACCTGAGCAAAGCGGCCGAAGCCTACATAAAACTGAACGCGGACTCGCCCTCGGATATTGCGCCCCTGCTGGACGCGGCCATAGTTTACAAGCAGCTCGGGCGCTACCAGCAGGCCGCCGCGGCCCTTGAAAAGGCCTTGAAAACGGACCCCCGCAGGAGCGACGTACTGACCGAACTCGGCTGGGTCGATTATCATCGCGCCGACTACGGCGCCGCGAGAGCCCGTTTCGAGGAGGCCCTGCGGCTGCAGCCGCTTCATGCGCGCGCCGTCCTGGGCCTGGGCAGCGTGTACGCAAATCTCGGGGATAAGGCGAAGACCCTCGAACTTCTGGCCCGCTACCGTTCCCTGCGTCCGGACTTCGCCGGCGTGGACTATATAGCGGCGTGGAACATGGTCAACTTCAAGATGTACGACGAGGCCCGCCAGAGACTTATCGAGGCCCTCCGGAAGGACCCGTCCTTCATAGAAGCCCGGCTGCCTCTGGCCGGAATCTACGCGCGCGAAGGCAAGTTCGACGAGGCCTGGAACCAGTATCACAGGGTCCTGGACTACGCGCCCAACCATCCGGTAGCCGTAAAAATGATGCGCGTACTCGTGGGGAAACTTTCAAAACAGCCGGAGGAGATCCGCCCGCCTTTCCGGATAGTTAAACCCCTTAAGATGGAACCGGTCCCCGTCCTTGACG
>JAKLEK010000374.1 GCA_022703115.1 Elusimicrobiota bacterium | reverse complement strand
ATGTTCCCGGGCACGGTGCCGGCGTTGATTATGCGCAGGTTCTCGATGCCCTGGAACCGCATAAGGCTGTCGAAATCGAGCCCGCCCAGCATCAGGTCCTCGCTCTCAAGCGCGGCGTCGCGCCAATCCGCCCTCCCGGTCAGGATATCGCTCAGGCCCGGTTCCCTTTTCGAACCGAAGATCTGGTGCACGGTAGGGCGGCGCATATCCGCGTCTATAAGCAGCGTCTTCAGGCCGGCATGCGCCCCGGCCAGGGCGAAGTTGACCGCGGTAAGGGTCTTGCCTTCCGCCGGCCCGGCTGAACTGAAGACCAGGGACATGCTGCCGCCGGAACCAAGCTGGGAGATTATGTTGGTCCTCAGCGTATGGTACGCCTCGATCACGCCGGAGGAGTAGCGCCTGTTGATCAGGAGCGCGCTCCTGAAGCCCTCCACGGTGTACCTTTCCTTCCTGAACAGCTGCGTCAGCCAGTTGTCCAGGTGATGCTCGCTGGCTATGTGCGGCATGATACCGAGGACCGGCAGCTTCAGGAACGATTCTATGTCTTCGATAGTGCTTATGGAAACGTCCAGGTTCTCCAGCAGGAAGACCGAGACTATGGCCAGAAAAAATCCCAGTATGCCGCCGATCAGCATATTGAGCCTCTTATTGGGAGAGACCGGAGCGGTGCCGGCTACCGCGGGGTTCACCACGCTCACGAACGAGACCACCGAGGAAAGGCCGAGTTTCGCCTCCTCGTACTGTTTGTTCAGGGTGGTGTAGAGCTCCTCCTGAAGCCGCAGTTCCCGGCTTATGCGCACAAGCTCCACTTCCCTGGCCGGGATCTCGCCTAGCCTCGACTCCACGGCACGGATGCGCTGGTTCAGTTCGATCACGTCGGGATGATTGGGAGTGTATTTGTCCTGCAGGCCCCGCTTCCGGATCTCGA
>JAKLEK010000373.1 GCA_022703115.1 Elusimicrobiota bacterium | reverse complement strand
GGCGGAGAGGGAGGTCCCGTCTCCCGACCGCCTGTAGGACGAGGCGACCGGCCCGTAATCTCCGCCCTTCTCGTCCTGCGGACGGCCGAAGCCGGAGACCGCGCTGAAAGCGCCGTCCTCGTAAAGTCTTTCGGTGAAAGCGCTGCGCCGGACCGACGCGCTCAGGAACCGGCCCTCCCTCCGCGCCATGAGCGAAGCCGAAGAGCCGGCGGGACCGGAGAAGGCGGAGACCATAAGCGACTCGGCCTGTCTGAAGAGGTTCATCCCTGAGACCACCAGGCCGCCGCGCCCTCCTCCGCTGCCGCCGCTGTATATCGGCAGCGGTATCAGATACCAGCCGTCATCCAGCGCGACCAGCACTTCCGCTCCGCCGCCGGGCGCGGACGAGGACGAGACTTCGACCTTCTTGAACTGGCGCATGTCCCAGAGCGCGGTGCGGGCCTCCTTCAGGGCGTCCGGACCAAGCGCGTCCCCCTCAGAAAAAGGCAGCCGGCGGCGCAGCACCTTCTCCGACGTGCGGTTCCCGGTTATGACTATGCGCTCTATTCTGACGGCGCCCGGCTCCGGCGCGGCTGGAAGCGCGAAGACGCCGGCGGACGGCGCCAGCAGCAGAAGCGATATGAAGGCCCTTAAAGCCGGCGAGAGTTCACTCATAAAAGGCAGGCATTATTATAGGATTTACCGCGACGGCCTTTCGACACCGGCGCCAGGATGGTACCGGCAGGATAAACCCTCGGGGATATAATTGGAGCGGCCGCCGGAGGCAGCCTTCCGCCGGCCGGTCAGGGACTCTGTAGTCCTTCGGCTGGTTATCCCGGGTACGCTAAGCACCCCTCCGACATTCCCTGTCTTACCCTTTGGCCTGGTGCGGGTTCGGGGTCCTGCCGCCCGAGCCATCTTTTCGCTTCCCTCGCTCCACCCATCCCCTAGCTAGGAAAGGCGA
>JAKLEK010000372.1 GCA_022703115.1 Elusimicrobiota bacterium | reverse complement strand
AGCGGCGTCGTACAATTCGCTGTCGCCGCTTTTTGCAGCCCGCTCCGCTAGAAACGAACACAGCCCCGCCAAAGCGTCAGCGAGCGCCTTCTGGCGGCGCAAGAGTCGTTCAAACTGAGTGGGCGACATGCCTATTCCTCGGAAAGTGGTACCCCCGGTGGGAGTCGGACCCACACCCTACCGGTTAAGAGCCGGTTGCTCTGCCTTCGAGCTACGGGGGCACATGACCTACTGTTATTATAACAGACACCCCGCCAATGTCAAGGGTTTTTCTTTGAAAGTGGTGGGCGCGGAGGGAGTCGGACCCTCAATTGTCTCGGTTAAAAGCCGAGTACCCTACCGTTGGGTGACGCGCCCAAGAAAGTGGTGGCTGGTAACGGAGTCGAACCGTTCCCTCTCGGTTTTCAGCCGAGCGCTCGTACCGACTAAGCTAACCAGCCGTTGCAATCGAAGTGGTCGACTCGCCGAGATTTGAACTCGGAGCCTGCTGCTCCGGAGGCAGCCGCTCTATCCAGTTGAGCTACGAGTCGGCAAAGCTATTCTGTGCCGGATTATCAAAAGGTGGCGATCCCGAGAGGATTTGAACCTCCACTTGTCCTGATCCGTAGTCAGGTGCCATTTCCAGTTAGGCGACGGGATCGTTGTTGTTCTGTGCGTCTTTCTTGACGCCGTTCGTAAAAACAGCCCGATGGCAGGCGTCGCAAAGCCGTTTGTTGAGCCAGGGAGCTATTGTCGCCTCATCATCTTCGCCGACGCGCATCGTGAGAACTTGAACGAAAGACGATGTCGTTTGGCCGCAGCGTTCACAACGCGGACTCGGAGCGGTCGTAGTTACGTCTTGAGTCATGTGTCTGCTCCACAAAAAGAGCCGCCCAACGCGGCTGCTCTTTCATACAGCATACACAAATCGGGCGATGATGACTACGCTTTTGGCTCAAGCTCTTTCGCGCAGA
>JAKLEK010000371.1 GCA_022703115.1 Elusimicrobiota bacterium | reverse complement strand
ATAAGCGAAGTGGTGCGCCTGGTGAACGAGTATTCGCTGAAACCCTCCAATTTCACCAAGTGGGTCCGTCCGCTCAGAAAAATGGGCATGGACAACAAGGCCAACCTTCCAAACAGGGCGGCAGCGGTAAAGTAGCGCGGCGTTCGCGCGGGCGCCGGGGAGGCTTCCTGGAGCGCGCGGGCGAACCCTTACCGCCGGAATTAAAGATCCAATGGCAAAACGTCCCAAAGGCATAATAGTGGCCATAGACGGCCCGGCCGGAGTGGGGAAATCCACCGTCGGCCGTTCAGTGGCGGAGCGTCTGGGCTACGTCTTCATCAGTACCGGCAAGATGTACAGAGCTTTGGCCTGGAAGGCGCTCGGCGCCGGCGCCGGTCTGGAGGACGAGCCCGCGCTCGTCCGGCTCGCGCTCTCCTCTAAATGGGAACTGGACCCTTCGGGCTCGCCGGAGGCCAGGCTTAAGCTGGACGGGGTCGCGCTGGACCGGGAGATAACCGACGAGAACGTGGCGAAGGCTTCCAGCGCGGTCTCCAGGTTCGCCGGGGTAAGGGCTTTCATGCGGGATATGCAGCGCTCCATGGGCGCGGGCGGCGGAGTGGTGATGGAAGGCCGGGACATATGTACGAACGTGTTCCCCGACGCGGAGGTCAAGGTCTATCTCGACGCCTCTCCCGAAGCCAGGGCCGAGCGCAGAGTGAGACAGCTCCGGGAGAAGGGCCTGCCGGCCGACTACGCCGCCATACTGTCCTTTATCCGGGCCAGGGACGAGCAGGATTCCGGAAGGAAGAACGATCCGCTCAGGCGCTCGGAGGACGGCAACTACATCGATTCTACGGGGATGGACAGGGACCAGGTGATAGAGGGGATACTGAAGTTATGCGCCCAGGTTATGCCCTGATGGCCGGATTGTCGGTGCGGGCTTTCCTGAGCTCGGTGCGTATCTTTTTGCGTATCTTCAACCGGATGGAAACGGAGGGGCTGGAGCGTATCCCGCGCGAAGGGCCCCTGATAA
>JAKLEK010000370.1 GCA_022703115.1 Elusimicrobiota bacterium | reverse complement strand
GGGCCATCAGAGCTCGGGCGGAGGGGCTATCACGCCGTTGTCCATCGCGAGCTTCGTGGCCTTCCTCGCCCTAAGGATCAGGTCGGTGGCGGACTTCACGAGCTCCTCGCGGGTCAGCTTCACCCTCGCCACTCCCTGCTCTATAGCCTTGAGTCCTACCGCCGCGGCCTCCATAGGGTAGACTTCCCACTCCTCCATGCTCGGGATTATGTAGTCCTCCCTCAGCCCCTTGCGTTCGGCGTACTTAGCGAGCTCGAGCGCCGCAGCTATGCACATCTCGTCTGTGATCGTGGTGGCCCTTACGTCTAGGGCGCCCCTGAAGATCGCAGGGAAGCCCAGCGAGTTGTTGACCTGGTTGGGAAAGTCCGACCTTCCCGTCGCGACGACCCTGGCCCCGGCCTCCTTGGCTACCCACGGCCAGACTTCCGGCACGGGGTTCGCGCATGCGAACACGATCGCGTCCTTGGCCATGCCTTGGATCCATTCCTTCTTGATGGTGTCCGGGCCGGGAGTGGAGGCCGAGCTCAGCACGTCGGCCCCGACCAGAGCCTCCGCGATCCCTCCTTTCAGCTGGCCGGCGTTAGTTATATCGGCCATATGCCGCTTCTCGGGGTGGGCATCCAGGTCGGTCCGGCCCTTGTGCAGCGTGCCCTTGGAATCGACGTATATCAGGTTGCCGGGCTTGGCGCCATAGGCCATATAAAGGCTGCCTATGCGTATGTTGGCCGCTCCCGCTCCCACCAGGACTATCTTTACGTCCTGGATCCTCTTGCCCACTATCTTCAGAGCGTTGATGAGTCCGGCCAGACAAACGGTCGCCGTCCCCTGCTGGTCGTCATGCCAGACCGGGATGCGGCACTTTTTCTTCAGTTCGTCCAGTATATGGAAACATTTGGGCTGCGCGAGGTCCTCAAGGTTGATCCCGCCGAAAGAAGGCTGCAGCTGAAGGACCGTCTTTATTATTTCTTCCGGGTCCTTGGTGTCGAGGCAGATGGGGAAAGCGTCGACTCCGCCCAGATACTT
>JAKLEK010000037.1:6779-10608 GCA_022703115.1 Elusimicrobiota bacterium | reverse complement strand
TTATCTTCGTTATCCTCTTGTCCAGATAGTTGGCCAGCACGAGGATAAGCCCTATGCGCGAGAATTCCGACGGCTGAACGGAAAAAAAGGGAAGATGATACCAGGACCTGGCCCCCTTGACCGTGGAGCCGAACAGCAGCAGGCCGGCCAGGGACAGCAGCAGCGCCACGTACACGAACTTCCACTGGTCCTGGAATATCTGGTAGTTGAGGCTCCATACCGCCGCGAACGCGGCCATGCCCAGCGACACGGCTATCAGGTGGGTACGGAACACGTGAGACTGGAAAGGCAGCGCCGACACCGACGAGAATATGGCCAGGGTCCCTGCGACCAGGAGCGTAGCCGCGGAGAAGAACATGACCCAGTCCATCCGGTTCTTTTTCAGGCCGGTCTTGGACGCGCTGATCATATGCCGCCCCCCCCCGCGGACGCCGCGGAAGTGGACGCGCCGACCGGGGAAGCGCCCGCGGCGCCGGACCCGGGGACGGAGCGCGACGGCAGACGGTCCCGGAAAGCCGCCAGTATCACGTCCCTCGCTATCGGAGCGGCGGCGGAAGACCCGTGCAGCCCGTGCTCGACCAGCACGGCCACGGCCACTTCAGGTTTACCCCCGGGCAGCTGCGCGTATGCCATGAACCAGGCGTGGTCCTTACCCTGCGCGTTCTGCGCCGTGCCGGTCTTTCCGAAAATATCCAGCCCCTCGACCTTGACGGTCTGGGCCGTGCCCTCCAGCACCACGTCCCTGAGCCCTTCCCGGAGCATCGCCCAGGTGCTGTCCTTGAGCGTCACCGAGGCCATCCTCTCCGGAACGCTCCTGAAAGTCACCTGCCCGGCGCTGTTAAGGATGTGCCCGACGTAATACGGCCTCCAGAAAGTGCCTCCGTTGGCGAGCGCGGAGATGAGCGAAGCCACCTGGAGCGGCGTGACAAGGGTCTCTCCCTGGCCTATCGCCAGGTTCAGAGTGTCGCCTATGAACCAGTAGCTTTTCTTCTCGGCTCTCTTGCTGGGGCCGAAGACGTTGCCGGACTTTTCGTGCGGAAGCGGTATTCCGGTGGGAACGCCGAAACGGAAAAGACGGGCGTATTTCTCTATGTTCAGCGCGCCGGTCCTGATGCCTATGTTGTAGTAGTACACGTCGCAGGACTTCGCGAGGCCTCTTATGAGGTCCATCCGGCCGTGCCCCTTCTTCTCCCAGCACTTGAAGACCCGGCTACCGGCGTCGTAATACCCCGGGCAGAAAAAGGTCTCCGCCGGATCCACACGGCCGGATTCCAATCCGGCTATGGAAGTTATCACCTTGAAAGTGGAAGCCGGCGGATAGGTTCCCTGCACGGCCACGTTGAATTCCGGCAGCTCCTTCAGCCCGGCGTCGTTCCTTTCGTCAGAATAGGAAACGAAACGGTTGGGGTCGTAGTCCGGCATGGAAGCCAGGGCCAGCAACGCGCCGGTCCGGGGGTCCAGCGCCACTACGGCCCCCTTCCCGGTGTGGGAGCGCTTCAATCCCTCCTCGGCGGCGGACTGCATCTTCGAATCTATGGTCAGATAGATGTCCGAACCCGGGGTCCATTTACGGCTTTCCAATATGCGGCTCAGCCTGCCCCTGGAATCCACCTCCAGGTATATCCCGCCGTCGGATCCCTTCAAGGTCCGCTCGTACATCTTTTCAAGTCCGGACTTGCCCACGCGGGAATCCAGGGTATAATCCCTTTCCTTGCTGTAAACGCTCCATTCCGCGGAGTCCATCTTGCCGATATAGCCGGTAAGGTGGCTCAGGTAGTTGCCGAACGGATAGTAGCGCCTGGCCTCCACCACGATGTCTATGCCGGAGTACATGGTCTTAAGCTCGGAAAGATAGAACATCGCGCGGGAAGAAAGGTTCTCCGCCAAGCGCACCGGCGCGCCCCTTTTGACGGCCCGGTAAAGCCCCGCCTTGAGTTCTTCCAGCGGGATGTTCATGTAGTGGGACAGGCTGCGGGCCATCCTGTCCATATCGGCGGGGGTCTTCACCTCCCCGGGAAAGTATATGAGGCTGAACGAAGGCTTGTTCGTGGCGACCGCGGCGGAATCCCTGGTGAATATGCGCCCTCTCGGGGCCGACTGCGCCAGGACCTGGGTGCGGTTCCTCTCGGCTATCCCGCGGTAATATGAATGTCTTATCACCTGCAGGTTGACCAGCTGGAGCGCGAACACGAACGCTACGCCGGCCAGCAGGTTCCAGAGAATATCAAGCCTGTCCTGTGAGATACCGCGCTCTATCATAAGAGATCGAGCCTTTTCCTGAACTGAGCCAGGACCGAAAACATCACCGGAGCAGCGAGCGCGTTAAGGAAGGGCTCCACGAGGAACGCTTTCAGCTGCAGCGGATTTATTTTAGCCAGCGCCAGAGACAACGTCTGGTAGCAAGCCATGGTGGCGACCGTGAGGATCATGGCGGCCACGATCTGCGCGAACGGGGCCACCAGGTCGATATTGCGCTTAACCAGATGGACCCCGTAGGCCATCACGGTATAGATCAGGGCGTACGCTCCGAAAAGGCTCGATCCGAGCAGGTCGAGATATACCCCGAAAAAAAAGCACATCGTTATAGCCCGCAAAGGCCGGGCCATTATCGCGTAAGTCAGCGCTGCGGCGAAGATGAGATTGGGCGCGACTCCGAAGAACGAGAGGTTCGCGGTCCACCACCAGTGCAGGATCCCGGCAAGCAGGTATACGACCGCGTCCCAGATGAACGGCATATTATCGCTCCCCTATATCCGACGGCAGCGGCCTCTTCACCACATATACTTCACGCAGCGAGCCGAGGTCCACCGCAGGAGCCACGTCGGCGCTTATGAAATTCATGAAAGATTCTTTCGGATGCACCTTCTGCACCCTGCCGAGAGGGAGGCCCTGCGGGAACAGGACGCCTCCCGGGGACGTGAAGAGCTGCATGCCTTCCGATATATCGGAGCCCTCGGGCACATAGTTGACCTTCATCATCCACGTTCCCCTGCCTTCGGCCAGCCCTTCGAACCCGCCCCCCGGGCCGGAACATATGACCGCGGAAACCCCGTTGGTTATCAGCAGCACTTTGGAAAAATACGGATACACTTCGTAAACGCGGCCGGCCAGGCCGAAACGGCCGTCCTCGAAACCTATCACCGTGGAATTGAGCTCTATGCCGTCCCTTTCCCCTTTATTGATGAAGACCGAACCATACCAGTCCTGGGTGTTCTTATTAACCACCCGGGCCCATATTCCCCTGAAAGGGACTTCGCCGGAAAGCTTCATCTCGGCCGAAAGCCTTCTGTTCTCCTCCCGCAGGGACTCGGCCGCGCCGGCCGATATCTCGAGTTCCTTTATCCTGTCCCTCAGGACTCGGTTCTCCTGGTCGGTACGCAGTATGGCTATGATATTGCCCGGAACGTTGCGGACGAAATGCTCGTAGTCGGCGCCGTAGTGAAGGGACGGATAGAGGCTGTAGCTCAGCAGGATCCTGGCGGTCTGCGCGAGCCTGACGGAAGGGAAAAGCAGGAAAAACAGGGAAACAGCGGCAAAGAAGATAGCGGCGTAGTTGGCTATATCCTTTTCCCTGTTCATGGCCATCCCTCCGGCCGCGTGGCGGCCCGGATCAGGAGACCCGATATTGCAGGAACTTGAAAGACGCGGAAGTGCTCGTTACGGAAAAAACGCGAAGAAAGACCTGAGCGCCTTCAATAATTGCGGTACGACTTGAGAAAATCGGGTCTCTGTTGTATCTTGTCCAGTTCTTCCAGGTACTTGCCGCAGCCCAACGCGACACAACTGAGGGGATCTGCCGCCCGGTGGACCGGCAGTTCGGTCTCCTGAC
>JAKLEK010000037.1:0-6681 GCA_022703115.1 Elusimicrobiota bacterium | reverse complement strand
ACCATGCCTCTGTCGACAAGGTCCGACGAAAGTTCGGGCGGCGTCTCTTCTAAAACCTGCTTTATAACGTCCACTATGAGCTGGACCGGCTCCATCAGAGCCTGTCTGATCTCCTCTGAGGTAACGAGAATGGTTTTGGGCAAGCCTTTCGCCTGGTCCCTGCCTTTGACCTCTATGGTCTTTTCTTCTTTCAAAGGAAAAACCGAGCCTATCTGTATCTTGACCTCTTCCGCCGTCGTCTCGCCTATGACCAGATTATGCTTCCTTCTGAAATACTGCACTATACAGTCGTCCATTTCGTCGCCCGCCACGTCCAGGGACTTCGCCACTACCATCCCTCCGAGCGAAATGACCGCCACTTCGGTGGTGCCGCCGCCGATGTCGCAGATCATGCTGGCGTGCGGTTCTGATACGGGCAGTTCCGAGCCTATGGCGGCGGCCATAGGCTCCTCGATCAGGTACACTTCCCTGGCGCCGGCCTGCTCCGCCGACTCCTGCACTGCGCGCTTCTCCACTTCGGTTATGCCGGACGGGATGCCTATCACTATCCGCGGGTGCAGGAGACTCCGCCTGTTGTGGACTTTCCGTATGAAATACTTGATCATCTCCTGCGTGACTTCGAAATCGGCTATCACTCCGTTGCGCAGAGGCCGGACCGCGACTATATTGGAAGGTGTGCGCCCGAGCATCAGCTTGGCCTCGGACCCCACGGCGAGCACTTTCCTCTGGTTCTTGTCTATCGCCACGACCGACGGCTCGCGCAGAACGATGCCCTTGCCCTTCACGTAGACGAGGGTATTGGCCGTCCCTAGGTCTATGCCTATGTCGTTGGAGAACAGGCTGAAGAAATAGTCGAACATCGCGTTATCCGGACTACTCCACCAATTTTACCAGGGCCACTTCCGAGGCGTCTCCCTTGCGGCACCCGAGCTTCAGTATCCTGGTGCAGCCTCCGGGACGCGTCTTATACCTGGGGGCGAGAACGTCGAACACCTTGTGATACACCGTCTTGATCCGCACCACCCTGCGCACCTGGAGCCAGCGGCCTTTCTTGGCGTCGTTGATGACCCCTTCTACCACCCGGCGAAGTTCTTTCGCCTTCGGCAGGGTCGTGGTCACCTTCTCGTGGAGAAGTAGGCTCGTCGCCATGTTGGAGAACATGGCCCGCCTGTGCGAACCGGTCTTGGAAAGTTTCCTGTGTCCCAGATTTTTTGTCATACTCGGTCCTCGAAACCCGTTCTACTCCGCCTTGATCCCCAGCTCAAGTCCCATTTCTTTCAATTTGTCCTTTATCTCGTCCAGGGATTTTTTTCCGAAATTCTTCACCGCGAGCAGGTCCGCTTCCGTCTTTCCGACCAGCTCTCCTATGGTGCGTATACCGGCCACCTTCAGGCAGTTGGAAGCCCTGGAAGAGAGCTCTATCATCTCCACTCCCTGCTCCAGCTTGCCCTTCAGTTCCGTGACTTTATCCCCGGACTCGGCGGCCTTCTTATCGGCCATCGCCGGCTCCACGGACGCCTCGGCCTCCGGAAGGAACGGAAGGATGGAGCGGCGCAGCAGCGAAGCGGTCTTGTTCACGGCATCGGAGGGGCTGATGCTGCCGTCGGTCCATATCTCCAGGACCAGCCTGTCGTAGTCCGTCCTCTGCCCCACGCGGGCGTTCTCCACGTTATAGTGCACCTTCTGTATAGGGGAGAACAGCGCGTCCATCGGAATGAAATCGGCCGGCAGGTTGATCCTGGCCCTGATCTCCTCCGAGGTCAGATAGCCGGCGCCGCGGGCCACCTCGAGTTCGGCCTCGAAGACGGCGCCCGACTCCACATGCGCTATGACCAGGTCCTTGTTGATGATCTCCACGTTGGCGTTCTCGCGTATATCGGAAGCCTTCACCTCTTTCTTCCCGCGCACCGACAGCAGGAGGGTCTCCGGACCTTCTCCCGAAAGGCGCACGCGCAGCTTCTTCAGGTTCAGGAGGATGTTTATCACGTCTTCCTGGACCCCGTTTACCGTCGCATATTCGTGCTTCGCGCCTTTTATCCTAACGGCGACCACGGCCGCGCCGTCCAGGCTGGAGAGGAGGATGCGCCGCAGGGAATTCCCTATCGTGTGTCCGTAGCCCCTCTCGTAGGGTTCCGCGGTGAACTTGGAGTAGCTTCCCGTCTTAGTCTTGTCGTCTACGTTTATGGCTTCGGGAATGATGAGCTGCTTTGAAAAACTGGACATTTGCCTGATACCTCCTGAGTGTTTTGAGCGCCGGAGAACCGGCGTCGGGCCCGGCTACGGGCCCGGACGCGAAGCCGTTTACTTGGAGTAGAACTCCACGATCAGCTGTTCATCCACGTTGATGCCCACTTCCCCGCGGTCCGGCCAGCGGACCATTTTCCCCGTCATAGAAGCGGGATCGTAAGACAGGAAACTCGGGCGCGGAGCGGATTTATCGGCGTGTTCCAGGCCCTGCCTGACGGCCAGGGTCTGCGCCGTCTTCGGATCGATGCCGATCGTATCTCCCGGCTTCACCAGGAAGGAGGGGATGTCCACCTGCCGTCCGTTGACGCGAACATGCCCGTGATTGACCAGCTGCCTGGAGGTCTTCATGGACACCGCGAAACCGAGGCGGCGGACCACGTTGTCCAGCCTCACCTCGAGGAAACGGAGCAGCGCCTCGCCGGTCTTGCCTTTGTCTTTGGAAGCCTTGCCGAAGAAACGCCGGAACTGGGCTTCCGTGATCTGGGCCATGAAACGGGCTATCTGCTTCTCGCGCAGATGCTTGCCGTAGTCCGACATCTTCTTCATCCCGCCGGGACCGCCGGCGGAGAATTTCTTATCTCGGCTGCTCTTCATCTTCCTGTCCACGATGCAGTTCGTGGTGCACTTGCCGCCCTTCAAGAACAGCTTCTGGTTCATCTTCCTGCACTTCTTGCAGCTGGGTCCTGTATATCTAGACATAAACCTCCGTAAAAATCGCGGCGGCCGCTCAGCGTCCGGCCGCTGCCGGCATCAGACTCTTCTCGGCTTCGGCGGCCTGCAGCCGTTATGCGGGATGGGAGTGGTGTCCTTGATGGACAGCACGCGTATGCCGCTGGACGCTATCGCCCGTATCGCGGTCTCGCGACCGTTCCCCGGCCCGGTGACGAACACCATGGCCTGCTTGACCCCGTACTCCGCCGCGCGGGCGGCGGCTTTGGAAGACGTTATCTGCGCGGCGAACGGCGTGCCTTTCTTGGTCCCCCGGAAGCCGTTGGAACCGGAAGTGGACCAGGCGATAACGTTCCCCTTCTCGTCCGTTATGGTCACGATAGTGTTGTTGAAAGAGCAGTTTATGTAGACCTTTCCGAAGGTCACCATGCCGTGGTGCCGTCTCCTGGCCTGGGGTTTCTGCTCGGGCTTCTTATACCCGTCGGGTGCGGGCTGCTGCGGTTTTTTTTCTTCGGACATATTAAATCTGCCCTCCTGTTATTTGGCGGCCGGCTTCGCAGGCGCTTTAGAGGCCGAACCGACGGTCTTCCTTCTGCCGCGGCGGGTGCGCGCGTTGGTCTTGGTCCTCTGACCGCGGACAGGGAGCATTCTCCTGTGCCGCATGCCCTTGTAGCTGCCTATATCGGCGTACCTTTTCAGGTTGGCGGCTATCTCCCTGCGGAGCTCGCCCTCCACCTTGTATTCCTTGGAGATAACGGAGTTGAGAAGACCGACCTGGTCCTCCGTCAGGTCCTTCACCCTCAGCGAAGGCGAAACCTGGTTCTTAAGGCCGGCGAGTATCTTCGCGGCGAGCGGACGCCCTATGCCGTACACGTACGCCAGAGCGACGTCGATCCGCTTCTCCCTCGGTAAATCCACACCCGCTATTCGTGCCATAGCTTCTCCTTGGAACCGTAGAACGTAAGCAGCGCCGTTCTCTACTTTAAATTTTGAACGCTTTACGCCCCACGCTTTATTCTAGACGTTCTCAGCCCTGCCTTTGTTTGTGGCGGGGATCGTCGCAGATCACTCTTACGACGCCCTTGCGCTTTACTATCTTGCACTTCACGCAAATCTTTTTAACGCTGGCTCTTACTTTCATAAGCCGGGGACTCCTTTATTTTTCCCTGTAAACGATGCGCCCCTTGGAGAGATCGTAAGGAGAAAGCTCCAGTTTCACCCTGTCGCCGGGAAGGATCTTGATATGATGTATCCGCATCTTGCCCGAGATTATCCCGAGAATGACCTTACCCGGAGATATTTCGACCCTGAAAGTCGCGTTGGGAAGCGCTTCCTTCACCACACCTTCCACTTCTATTTTTTCGCTGTTTTCGGTCATATTCGTTTATTCTGTAATTATACTAAAATATCAGGCGCCGTTGGAATCCCGGCCCGGTTTCAGGCCCGGCTCAGCACCTCGCACCCGTCCTCCGTGACCGCGACCGTATGTTCGAAATGCGCGGAACAGCTTCCGTCCGCGGTGACCGCGGTCCAGGCGTCGTTCCTTATCACCACTTCCGGCCTTCCAAGGCTCACCATCGGCTCTATCGCCAGCGTCATCCCCGCCTTAAGCGTTATCCCGGAACCGGGTCTTCCGTAGTTAGGAATGGACGGTTCCTCATGCAGGCGGCGCCCTATGCCGTGTCCCGTGAATTCCCTGATGACCGACATCCCGCGTTCGGCCACGAAACTTTCGACCGCGTGGGACACGTCCCCGAGCTTCGCCCCGCTCCTGACCGCGCCCAGTGCCCGCGCAAGGGATTCCTCCGTGACCTCCATAAGCCGCCGGCGCTCCGGCGGGACGGAGCCGACCGCGACCGTAACGGCGGCATCCCCGTAAAAACCTCCGTATACCGCCCCGAGGTCCAGGCTGACCACGTCGCCTTCGCGCAGCGTCCGCTTATCGCTGGGAATGCCGTGGACCACTTCCTCGTTGATGGAAACGCAGAGCGCGGCCGGATATCCTCTATAACCCAGGAACGCCGGAACGGCGCCGCGGGAACGTATCTCGCTCTCCGCGCGGCCGTTAAGATAGGCCGTGGAAACTCCGGGTTTTATCTCTTTCTTCAGCAGGTCCAGAGCGAGGGCCACGATCCTGGAAGCCCGTCTCATCCTCTCCAGCTCGGCGGGGGTCTTTATCTCGACCATCAGCGCCCGACCTTGCCTTTTATAACGGCCGCTATCTCGGCGGCGACCGCTTCCGGGGACCCGCCGCCCTTCACCGGGTAAAAATTCCCCGCCGCCTTGTAGTACTCCGCCAGCGGTTCCGTCTGGGCTTTGTAGACCTTTATCCGGTTCCGGATGACCGAAGGAGAATCGTCGTCGCGAAGGACCAGTTCCCCGCCGCAGGAATCGCAGCTTCCCTCATTCGCCGGCCGGGACGTGAGCAGATTGTATATCTTTCCGCATTTGCGGCAAGTGCGCCGGGCGCCGAGCCTCGACACCACCGACTCCTCTTCTACGTCCAGGAACACGACCGCGTCTATGCGCCGGCCGGCGGAAGAGAAGTATGAGTCGAGCGCCCTGGCCTGCTCCACCGTGCGCGGGAAACCGTCGAACAGCACGCCGCCGGTCTCGTTGCGGAGCCTTTCCTTTATGACCTCTAGCACCAGAGCGTCGGGGACCAGCTTGCCCGCCGAAATATAGCCGGCGGCTTCCAGGCCGAGCGGCGTCTTCGCCGCCATAGCCTCCCTGAAAATGTCCCCGGTGGAGACGTGGAACAGGGAGAAGGCGACGCTCAGCGTCTTGGCCTGAGTGCCTTTACCGGAACCGGGATAGCCCAAAAGCACGATGTTCATAACGTACCTCGTAAAGCGCGGAACGCGCGGAGCGGGACCGGGGCCAGGAAAAACGCGGACGATAAAGGCGGCTCGCGGACCCTTTGTCCGCGAACTCTTCAGGCTTTATCCTTCACGCTTTACGCCGGCGCGGCTCAGCCGCTCCTTACTGTCCGACATTGAACCAGCGTCCTTTGATCTTCGAATTCTTGTAGAAACCTTCGTAGTTCCGCATGATAAGGTGGGCTTCCGTCTGGGCAATGGTGTCCAGAGCCACGCCGACCACTATCAGGAGGGAGGTGCCGCCGAAATAGAAAGGCACGTTCAGCTTAGCGCGCAGATAGTCCGGCAGGACGGCGAGCATCGCGACGAAAAGCGCCCCGCCGAGCGTTATCCTGTTCATCACCCATTCTATATGCTGAGCGGTGGGGTCGCCGGGCCTGATCCCGGGGATGAAGCCGCCCCACTTCTTCATGTTCTCCGCCAGGTCCTTCGGATTTATGCTGACGGAGTTGTAGAAATAGCAGAAGAATATTATCAGCGCCACGTAGAGCAGCTGGTAGGTTATGTTCCCGTGGTCCATGAAGGACATCAGCTTCTGCCCCCACTGGGAACCGGGGTTGAACTGGACTATGGTGTAAGGCACGCTCAGCAGCGAAACGGCGAATATGACCGCGATGACGCCCGACTGGTCCACTTTCAGCGGCAGGAACGTGCTCACGCCGCCGTAAGTCTTGCGTCCGACCTGGCGCTGCGCGTACTGGATAGGGATCTTCCGCTGAGCCGTCTCGACCCATATCACGAGCCCCACCACCACGAAAACTATGGCGACGATCATGGCTCCGGTCAGCAGGCTTATCTCTTCGATCTGGACAAGCTTTATCATGCTCATGACGGCGCTGGGCAGGCGGTCGACGATGCCCGCGAAGATTATAAGAGAGATGCCGTT
>JAKLEK010000369.1 GCA_022703115.1 Elusimicrobiota bacterium | reverse complement strand
GCGATGCCGTGCTTGCGCGAAAGCAGCAGGACGACCGGCGTCCCGATTATCGCCAGAGTGTCGTTCATTAGCAGGGCCGAAGCCGTCCCCATGAAGAACACCAGGACCAGCAGCAGCCCCTCCTCGGTGCGGGCGCGCTTGAAGATCTCATACTCGGCGTGCGCCAGCCAGCCGCTCAATTCCAGCGTCCTGCCCGCCGCGAACATACCTCCCAGGAAAATTATTACGTCGGTATCTATGGACCTCAGGGCCTCCCCCGGCCCTATCCCTCCGCCGAGAAGAACGGCGGCGGCCCCGGCGCACATGACCTGCCATATCTCGAAACGGAACCGCCCCACCCGGCGCACCGCCGTCAGGATGAAAACGAGGAACAGCGCTATTACCGGGAACATATCAGGTACCGCCGGGCGCAGAGAGCCTCTCGTAGTCCACGGGAGTGTCGCAGTCGCGTATTATCCCGGAGTCGGAGACGTCCAGGTCCAGGGTCTTCACGGAAGGATGATGGGTCACCCAGTGCAGCCCCTCTTCCAGAGGCCCTTCAAAACACAGCTTTCTGCAGGACGCCGGCAGGATTATAGGGTGGCCGCGCTTATAGCAAGAAGACATCAGAAACCCCGGGGCATGAGTCGGGGATTGGGAGTCTGGGGTCGGGAGTCTGGGGTCTGGGGTCGGGGGCCGGATACAGCGGGGAATGACTATCGACTCTCTATGCGAGGACCAGAAAGAGATCACTTCTCTATAAGTTTCCGGAAGGATCTCCGGCTGGTCGGCCAGGCAGACCATGAAGCCTTCCGCTTCCTGGCACGCGGCGGAGAGCCCGGTCCTGAGCGAAAACAGCTGGCCGCGGTCCGGGTCCGGATTCACGACCACCTTCTCTCCAGACGGCCTCCAGACGGAGAGGATGGCCGGGGCGTCCCGTCCCAGAACCACGATCCGTTCAGCCGCTCCGGCCGAGCGCAGCGAAGAACATACGCGCTCGATAAAAAGCTCGCCGCGGTATTCGAGCAGGGCTTTGGGTCTCCCCATGCGGCCCGAATTGCCGG
>JAKLEK010000368.1 GCA_022703115.1 Elusimicrobiota bacterium | reverse complement strand
TATGCGGCCGTAACCGGCCTGCCTCAGGGCGGCGGCGACATAAAGAATTCCGAGCGGAACCGGGCTTATATCGATCCCGACGTCCGGATGGCCGCGCAGATTGGGAACTATCAGAAGGATCTTCATGACATCGCGAATCTCTATAATACAATACTTGTGCCTGATCCGGGATGAAGCCGGATGGCGTGCCGCGGCCCGGAACCGAGCCGTTATTTTGCCGGCCGCCGCCGGTCCATAACGGCGCCCGGGCCTTCAGCGGGTGCGTGTCCGGCCCGCGCGCTGCCCGCGCCGCCGCCGGCCGCTTCGAGCGCGGCCAGATCTATCTTCAGATTGTGACGCGCTTCGGCGTAAGCCGGCCTGAGGCGCAGGGCCTCCCGATAATGCGCTATGGCCTCTTCCGTACGGCCCGATTCCGACAACGCCACGCCCAGATTGTTGTGGACCTCCGGGTCGTCCGGCCTGAGCCGCAGGGCCTCCCGGTAATGCGCCGCCGCCTCTTCCATTCTGCCCAGCGCGGCGAGATCTATCCCCAGGTTATAGTGCGTATCCGGGTCCTCCGGCCTCAGGCGCAGGGCTTCACGGTGCTGCGCGGCGGCTTCTTCGGTCCTGCCGAGAGCGCTCAGGGCCAGTCCCAGACCGTTGAGGGCTTCGGTAAAATACGGTTTCAGGCGCAAAGCCTCGCGATACTGAGCGACGGCCTCTTCCTTACGGCCGAGCGCCGCCAGGGCGAGCCCGAGATTATGACGGGCATTCGGATAATCGGGCCTTATGCGCAACGCCTCCCTGTAATGTTCTACGGCTTCCTCCGTCCTGCCGAGCCCCGCCAGAACGACGCCGAGATTATTATGGGCCTGCCTCGCGTCCGGGGCCACCGACAGGGCATGTTCCCACAGGGACACCGCGTCGAGCCAGAACTTCTGCTGGCGCCAGGCGAGCGCGGCCGACACGCAGATCAGAGTTCCAGCAAGCAGGGAGCAGAACCTCCTTGCCCTTCCGCGCGTCCCCTGCCGGCATCTCAGAAGCGCAGCCCCTCCAAGCAGCGCGAAGCCAAGGCAGGAAAGATAGGA
>JAKLEK010000367.1 GCA_022703115.1 Elusimicrobiota bacterium | reverse complement strand
TTTTCCGCGGCGTCCCGTGTCCCTGTTCAGCGGCTTTATGAAGGGATATCTTTTGGCGTAAATGTCCAGGATGTGCCTGGTGTCGTCCTCGGAGTGGTCGTTTATCGGTATCACTTCCAGCCGGTCCCTGGGGTATTCGGTCTCCAGCATCCTGTCCAGTATGTTACTCGCGACCCGTTCCTCGTTATGCATCGGCACCAGCACCGTCACCGACGGAAGATCGGAGTCTATGATGTCCTGGTAGGAGACCTTCTGGACCCAGACCAGCCTGCTGATGCTGAAAATGAACTGGCGCAGCAGGTACGCGCAGGTAAGCGCGATGACCACAATGACGTAGGCCTTCAGCGTCAGAACGACCAGCGCCATATCCCTCCCTTTGAGCGCAGGGACAGCGAGACCCGGCTTATGTACATGGAATAGAAACTGACCACGTAGACGAAATCCACCATCGGGCCCAGCGCGAATACCAGCAGCGGCATGAACAGCAGAGTGCCCTTGCGCAGCACCGCCATAAAGAAAGCGTAGCGCACGGCGCCCAGCAGGAAGGAGTAGAGGAATGTGCCGCCTATCAGGCCAAGTTTGGCGAGGAACGAGGACGGCACCGCCGCAAGACTTATGCTGAGCACGGTCGGGATAAGGACCCAGATCACCAGCATCGTCTTTACGTAAAGCCGGGAGTACATCTCCACAGTATACGGGAACCTTTCGGGATCGAGCGCGAAAAAAACGGCCGAGATCGCCGATATCAGAGCGAAGAAGGTGAGCCAGGCCCCAGCCGGCTTTCCGCTCTGACGCATGCCTGTATGTCTTTTGACCTTTTTGGAGACTTCGGCCTAAAATCATTGGACACTTTCCCGGCAGCCTCTGCTTAACTTTACCAGTTTTACTGCCCTGTTTCCAAACTTTACGTTTATCGATTCCGCCACTTGAAATGCGCCGACCCGCATACTATACTATAACATTGACATTTACGCGCCCTTTGCTGTACATGAGATTAAGAAAACTCCTTCTGACCGCCTCTCTTGCGCTGCTGACCGGGTACTCGGCGCCGGCCCCAGCGGCACATG
>JAKLEK010000366.1 GCA_022703115.1 Elusimicrobiota bacterium | reverse complement strand
CGGCCGTGGTATACGCGCGTAAATGAGGTATAATTGCCTATGATGAAGACAAAAGCGTGGGCGCTCGCTTTTCTGCTGATTTTCAATTCCTTCCCCGGCCTCGTACTGGCGCAGATGGTCCCTGGCGGAAAGGATTACTTCATAGAGGCGGGGGACGTTCTGAACGTCAAGGTCTTCCCGGCCGAGGAATTCTCCCGGGAGGTCACCGTGCGCCCCGACGGCACCATAGACGTGCCCCTGCTGGGGCCGGTGAAGGTCGCGGGGATGAAGAGCGGAGAGCTGGAGTCCGTGATGACGGCCAAGTTCTCCAAATACGTGTCAGATCCGCGCATCACCATAAACGTGCGTAAATTTTCCGCCGACGCCATCGCCATCATAGGGGAATCCCACGGCACCGGTTACTACACTTACCGCGAAGGGATGAAGCTGCTGGACCTGGTGGCAGCCGCCGGCGGGCTCGCGGATTATCCAAGGGCCGACAAGGTGAGGATATACAGACGCGTCAAGGACGCGGATGGAAAGGTGAAAGAGGAAGTGATAAAGGCGAACGTGGCGGCGGTCATGGAAGGCCGCATGGAACATAATATCCCTCTTGTGGCCGGGGACATAGTCTACGTTCCGAGGACGAAACTGTACAAGAGCGGCAAATGGCTGACCGATAACCTGGTCCCCTGGATGACGCTCATCACCATGGGCATCACTCTCGGGCTGGTAGCCAGGAAATAGATCCCTCGCCCCGACTATGAACTCGGAACTGACCCTGTACGATTACTGGCGCATAATAAACAGGCGTAAATGGACGGCCCTGTCCGTTTTTCTCCTGACTCTCGCGTCCACCAGTTTCTACACGCGCCTTCAGCCGGTCATCTACCAGAGCCAGGCGATCATAAAGTTCCAGCCGCCGGCGTCGTACTCCAAGATACCCGGTTCGGAACTGACCGAGTTCGATCCATGGAACGCGGTTTCCACCGAGATACGCGTCATAACCTCCATGGAGATAGCCGACCGCGCCGCCAGGAAGCTCGGCTGGCTGGACGAGGGTTCCAATCCGGCCAGGAACGCGGGAGTGGTGAATTC
>JAKLEK010000365.1 GCA_022703115.1 Elusimicrobiota bacterium | reverse complement strand
AGCCGCCGCACTGGCATCCGCCGCCTGGAGCCCTGCGCCCGCCGCTGCCGGCGCCGCTGCCACTGCGGGAGCCGCTGCGGGAGCCGCTGCCGCTGCCGGCGCCGCTCAAAAAAGCGGCGGCCGGGGTCCTGGCCGCGTCCGGTCTGGGCCGGATGCGCATGACCGCGCCCCTGGGAAACATGTACCTAATAGCGCAGAGGCCGGCGGACCGGAAGCCGGACGGGAGATCATGAAACGAGTCATAGTTACCGGCGGGACCGGTTTCGTGGGAGCCAACCTCACCAGGCGGCTGCTTGCGGAGGGGCACGAGGTCCATCTTATAGTGCGCAAGGGCCGAGCGATGTGGCGCCTCTCCGGCGTCGAGGACCGGGTGACCCTGCACGAGACCGGTCTGGACGACCCCGCCGGCCTTTCCGCCGCCGTTTCCGGTATAAGACCGGACTGGATATTCCATCTCGCCGCCTACGGCGCCTATTCGTGGCAGGACGACGCACCGAGGATAATGGCCACCAACGCCGCCGGAACTGTGAATCTCGTGGAGGCCTGCCTGAAGGGCGGATTCGAGTCCTTCGTGAACACCGGTTCCTCCTCCGAGTACGGGTTCAAGGATAAGGCCCCTTCCGAGACGGAATGGCTCGATCCAAACAGCTGCTACGCCGTCTCCAAGGCGGCCGCCACGCATTATTGCCGGTATATCTCCAGGAGCCGGGACGTCAACCTGACGACCCTCCGGCTCTATTCCGTGTACGGCCCGTACGAAGCTCCCGGGCGACTCATACCGGCGCTGGTCCTGCGCGGCCTTGCCGGGGAACTGCCGCCGCTGGTGGACCCGGAGGTGGCCAGGGATTACGTTTTCGTGGATGACGTCTGCGACGCCTATCTGCTGGCGGCCGGCGGGCCGGCGCCAGGCCGCGGGTCGGTCTACAACGTGGGCACCGGCAGGCAGGTGCGCCTGCGGGAAGCGGTGGATACGGCCAGGAAGACGCTGGGCGTAACCGCGGAGCCGGTCTGGGGCGCCATGCCGAACCGCTCCTGGGACACTTCGGTCTGGGTGGCGGACAGCGGTCTGATACGCCGGGAG
>JAKLEK010000364.1 GCA_022703115.1 Elusimicrobiota bacterium | reverse complement strand
GCACTCCCGCGGCGGAAATGGACCGCAGATGCAGCCGGTCCTCGTCGCTCAGAAAAATAGCCTTGCCGATGGAGAAATTCTTGCCGGCCGAATAATGCATGCCGCCTATATTGAGGGAGCGCATAGGCAGCCCGCGGGTGATAAGCTCCACGGCCTCCTTGAGCCCGGGAAGCAGGACCAGGGTGTTGCCCCGCGCGGAGCCGCCGGACAGATAGGCGAAAGACTCCGGCACGGTAAGGATGCGCAGTTCCACCCCCTCCGGAGTGGAGAAGCGCATTATGGTCCGCCTCAGTTCATCGGAGGCTATCTCGTCGGAAACGACCACGATCTCATCCGCCTTTAAATACGGGACCCACGCCTCCACCACCTGGCCGTGGATGAGCCTGTCGTCCACCCTGAAAAGCACTTCTGGCATAAGTTCCGGTCCGCTCCCTACTTTCCCTTCAGAAGAAGGCTTTTGACCTCGCAGATGGCTTTTCGTCCGTCATCCATGATCTTGCCTACCAGAGCTTCGAAGGCCATGTCCCTGCGGTACGAAAAGGCGGAGGTCATCATGTTTATGTTAACGCCGCAGATCACGGCGCTTCTCGGAATATCCTTAACCAGCGGGAGGACGATGTTCATCGGAGTCCCGCCGGGCATATCCAGCAGGAAGACGAGGCCGTCTTCCGAGCGCATCTCGGCTATGGCCGATGACACAAGGGTTTTAACCCGGTCCAGCGACATCCTGGGAGAGATCGAGATATTCTTGATCCCGGCGTTCTGGACGCCGACTATGCTTTCGGCGGCCTCCACCAGATACGCGCCGAACTCGCCATGGGTGACGATCACGATATTGATCATAGTGGGCCGGGCTAAGCCTGCTTCCTGATATCCCGGTGGTATTCCGAAACGGAGAAACCGAACCTGGACAAGGCCGCCGCCAGCTGATTGGCGATGAAGACGCTCCGGTGCCTGCCCCCGGTGCACCCGATGGCTATGGTCAGGTAGGACTTGCCCTCTTTTATATAAAGCGGCAGGAGCTGCTTTATCTGGCCGGTATAGGCGCTCAGGAAGCTCTTGAAGCCGGGGCGGCTCTTTATATA
>JAKLEK010000363.1 GCA_022703115.1 Elusimicrobiota bacterium | reverse complement strand
ACGGACGCGCCCAGAACGAGCTGACCCTCTCCAGGAAGACCCTGCTCGGACGGATGAAGCTGGCCTTTTTCCGGTTTTCCGCTCCCCGCCTGATGGTGCTCAACGGTGAGGTCTTCGACTGGCTTAAAGGCCTGCCGGAGTTCTCCGGGCTGCGCCTGGTCCAGTTCCGCAACGGGGTGGACACCCTGAAATACGCTCCGCCGCTTTACGGGGAAAAGATGAACGCGAAAGCCGCGCTGGGCCTCGGCCACGCGCCGGTCGCGCTTTTCGTCGGCCGTCTCGATCCCAAGAAGAGGGTGCGCGAATTCGTGGAGCTGTGGGCCGAGATATTCTCGGAAGCCAGGGTGAAGCCGGAGATGCGTTTCGTGATAGTCGGTTCCGGCCCCGAGGAGGGTCCGGTCCGCGAGGCCGTGGCCAGCCTCGGCCTGGAGGGGAGCGTGGTGGTGGCCGGCCGGCGGCTGGACCTGCTCCCTTACTACAGGGCGGCCGACATCTTCATTCTGCCTTCGATAACCGAAGGGCTCTCCAACTCCATGCTGGAGGCCATGTCCTGCGGGCTCGCCATAATCGCCGGCCGGGTGGGCGGCGCCAGGGAGGCGGTGATAGACGGGGAAAACGGGTTCCTTTTCGATCCGTTCAACAGGCAGGAGATAAAGGAATGCCTGCGCCGCCACATGGCCGACCGCGGTCTGGCCGTCAGGATGGGGGAGAGGTCGCGCGAGATCGCCGTCAAGCGGTATTCCATGTCCAGGGTGACGGACGAACTGCTGAAGATATATGAAGGTGAAGAGTAGGACGTAAAGCCGGAGTTCCGGAAGTTTAGACGACGCCGTTCGCCCCGGCAGTTCCGATTTTAAGAAAAAGAGGCCGGTACATGTGCGGAATATGCGGCAAATATAATTACGCTTCGCGCGAGCCCGTTTCGCGCGAGGAGATAGGCAGGATGAACGACCTGCTGCTCCACAGGGGCCCGGATGAAGAGGGCTGCCGGGTGGACGGGCCGCTGGGTCTGGCCATGCGCAGGCTCTCCATCATAGACCTTTCCACCGGGCGTCAGCCCATCTCCAACGAGGACGGCTCCGTCTG
>JAKLEK010000362.1 GCA_022703115.1 Elusimicrobiota bacterium | reverse complement strand
GAAGCCTCCGGCCCCAGATTGATGTCCCCGCTGAAGGCCCGGGGCCGGGAAAAGGAGCCTATCACCGTCTTACCGGCCTTCTGGCCGCCGAAAGGCTCCACCCGCACTCCGAGCCGGACCAGTTCCTCCACGAAGGCGCGGCCCTTCCATAGGGCGGGGGCGGTGAGCGGCTCCAGATAGCAGACGGTCTCGCCCGGCTTGAGGACGTAAGGTCTGTTCCTGAAAGCCCAGGCGATACAGGAAGGCGCTGCCTCCCGGACGAACGCGCGGTGTTCCGGACAGCCGACCGCCTCAGGTCCGGGGCGGGGCCCGGCCCCGGAGAGCCGGCGGACCATCGCGTCCTGGCGGGCCAGGGCGCGCGCCGTCTTATCGCCGCTGACTTCTCCCGAAGCAGCGGCGCGCTTCAGGGCCTCGAAAAGGGATATCGGGTCCTCCGGATACAGCAGCACGTCGGCCCCGGCCTTCAAGGCCTCCACCCCGGGAGAGCCGCCGGATACGGCCTTCATGTTGAGCGCGTCCGTGACCACGCAGCCTTCGTATTTCATCCGCCCGCGCAGCAGGCCCGAGATCGCCCCTGCCGACAGGGAAGCGGGCCTTTCCGGGTCAATGCAAGGCGCCATAAGGTGCCCCGCCATGACCGAATCGGCCTGCGGCAGCAGGGCGCGGAAGGGTTCTAGTTCCAGGGCGTCCAGTTCGGCCGCGGACCGCTCCAGGACCGGAAGGACCAGATGCGAATCTACGGAGGTGCCGCCGTGCCCGGGAAAGTGCTTCAGGCAGCACAGGACCCCGCCCGAACGAAGGCCGGAAACGTAAGCGGACGCCAGCCGGGAGACCAGGGCCGGGGAATCGCCGTAGGCGCGCAGGTTCACTATAGGGTTGTCCGGATTGTCTGCCAGGTCCAGCACGGGGGCGAGCACCCAGTCCACCCCGAGCGCCCGCGCTTCCATGGCGGTGATCTCGCCTTTGCGGCGGGCCAGGGTTTCGGAGCCGGAAGCGCCTATGGCCATGTTCGAGGGCAGCTCCGTGGCTTCCTTCAGCCAGTGGCCGGCGCCGTTCTCATAATCCGCGGAAATTAGGAGAGGGCCGGGGGAAGCGGACCGGAGTTCCATCGCCATTCCCCGAACTTCGTCCCTGCTCCCTTCGTAGAAGCAGAAGCC
>JAKLEK010000361.1 GCA_022703115.1 Elusimicrobiota bacterium | reverse complement strand
TACTGCGCTTCCACCGTAAGGGCCGGGTCGATCTTTTCCTTCAGTTCCTTCTCCACCACGTTCTTGAGCGTCTGCCCCGACGAAGGGCAACCCGAGCACATACCGAGGAACCGGAGTTTCACCCTGTCGCCCTCCAGGTCCACCAGTTCGATCCACCCTCCGTCCATCTTCAGCTTCGGGTTCACTTCCTCCGCCAGGACCTTCTCCACCATCCTCACCTTTTCCACCACCGTCATCTTCGCGAAAGTTTTATGCTCCTCGCGCGCCCAATAGTCCTTAAGTATCTTTTCTATCTCCCCGATGCACTGGCGGCAGCCGCCGCCCGCCTTGGTGAAATTCGTCACTTCCTCCACCGTCTTCAGAGCGTTCTCCTTTATGGCCCTCTGGATCTTCCCTTCGGTCACGGTGAAGCATTTGCACACCACTCTACCGTCCGCCCCCACGATGACCTTTTCCGCCTTCACTCCGCGGTAGTTCTTAACCGCGGCCTCGAGCGCTTCCATTCCCATGACCGAGCAATGCATCTTCTCGCTGGGCAGCCCCCCCAGATACTCCGCTATCTCCTGGTTTGTTATCCTGGCCGCCTCGTCCAGCGTACGCCCCTTTATCATCTCCGTCAGGGCCGAGGAGGAAGCTATGGCCGAGGCGCAGCCGAAAGTTTTGAACTTCGCGTCGGTTATTTTTTCGGTGGCCTTGTCCACCCGCAGCGTCAGCTTGAGCGCGTCGCCGCAGACTATGCTGCCGACCTCGCCGACGGCGTCCGGGTTGTCGATCTCGCCGACGTTCCTCGGGTTCTTGAAATGCTCGTAAACTTTTTCGGTGTAGTTCCACATAGGAGCCTCCTGGAAAATTATAGCACTATTGAGGCCCCCGGGCGGACGGCCCGGGAGGGCGGACGACGCGCGCGGAGTTCGCGGCCACCAGCTTTTTCGCCGTCTCCACCGCGGTCTCCACTATCCTGACGGCCGCCGGCTCCGGAGTGAAGTAGCCGGAGTTCCTTCCGGCGGCCTGCCGTATGACCAGAACCTCGGCTTCCTTATTGTCCTGCCTCTCGAAGACCAGACCCGGGCCGGACAGGCCCAGCATGGATGAGAACCGGCGCAGGAAAGGGGAAGAAGCGGCAGGGGGAGCGTATCCCGCCGATATCTCCTCCCATC
>JAKLEK010000360.1 GCA_022703115.1 Elusimicrobiota bacterium | reverse complement strand
AGATGGACTATGACCTCGGTGTCGGACCTGGTCCTGAACACATGGCCTTTCGCCTCCAGGTCCGCGCGAAGGGCCTGAAAGTTGTAGATCTCTCCGTTGAAGACTATCCAGACGGAGCCGTCCTCGTTGGAGATGGGCTGGCGCCCGGTGGAAAGGTCTATGATGGAGAGCCTGCGCATGGCCAGGCCCAGCGGCCCGTCCACCCGGCAGCCCTCCTCGTCCGGCCCCCTGTGGAGCAGCAGGTCGTTCATCCTGCCTATCTCCTCGCGCGACACCGGCTCGCGCGAAGCGTAATTATATTTGCCGCATATTCCGCACATAAATGTTCCCGGCCGCGAAACCAAGGAAAGCGAACGGTTTTAAGGCCTGCAGGCCGCGCGCCTGCCCGCCGCGCTTCACTCCGCGTATATCTTGAGCAGTTCGTCCGTCACCCTGGACATGGAATACCGCTTGACCGCTATCTCGCGCGACCTCTCTCCCATCCTGACGGCCAGGCTGCGGTCGTCCATATGCCGGCGCAGGCATTCTTTTATCTCCTGCCTGTTGAACGGGTCGAAAAGGAACCCGTTCTCTCCCTCCACCACCGCTTCCCTGGCGCCGCCCACCCGCCCGGCGATTATGGCGAGCCCGCAGGACATGGCCTCCAGCATGGAATTGGAGAGCCCCTCGGTTATCGAAGGCAGGATGAAGATGTCGGCCGCCCTGTAGTATGGGAGCAGGTCCAGCCGCCGGCCGGCCGCCACCACGCTGCCCTCCAGACCGAGGCTGGCCACGGCCTCGCGGACCGGACCTTCCTCGGGGCCGGAACCGACGATAACGAAACGCATGTCCGGCTTCACCCTGGCTTCCGAGAGGATCTCGGCCCACAGTTCCACGAACTCGCGCACCCTCTTCTTGGGGTCGAGGCGGCCCACGAAAAGCGCGACCGGCGCGTGGCCGAGGCCCAGCGCGGCTTTCGCGTTCATCTTCTCCCCGTAAAGCGGCGGAGCGTATTTAAGGGTGTCCACCCCGTTGCGGAACTGGACCAGGCGCAATCCGGCGAATTCAGGCCGGCCTTTAAGCCAGTCGAACACCTCCCCGTTGAGCACCATCAATCGTGGAGAGGCGAGGCGGAAAAAGACCAGCTTCATCCGTCCCAGCAGGGTCTTCCTGGAGAGGGTCAGCTCGTTCTGGTCCCGTCCATCGGCGAGTTTCACCAGGGTCTTTTTACCGGTG
>JAKLEK010000036.1 GCA_022703115.1 Elusimicrobiota bacterium | reverse complement strand
AGGCCAGGATCCTGTCGTCGACGATCTACCTGGCCTTTGTCAGCGCCTGCGCCGCGATGCTGATGTACCTGCTGGGCGCCTACCAGGTCGCCGTCATCGAACTCAGCGTCGGCGCGGGCCTGGTGACGACTTATGTGGAGAAATATCAGGGCGGAGCGATAGGGGAGGAATGGACCCTGTCGGCCGTGGAACATGTGCTGCTGGCCGGGCGCATAGTATGGTTCTACGCTGGGAAGCTGCTCTGGCCGCAGCCGCTGATGCTGATCTACCCGCGCTGGGAGATAAACCAGGCGGCCTGGGCGCAGTATCTGTTCCCGTTTGGAGCGGCTGCGGTGCTGGCCGCGCTTTTTTCCCTGCGCCGAAGTATCGGCCGGGGCCCGCTCGCCGCCGTCTCTTTCTTCATCGTGACCCTGGCCCCCTTGTTGGGCTTCGTGGACGTACAATACATGCGGTTATCTTACGTGGCCGACCATTTCCAGTACCTGGCCGGCCTGGGGCCTATGGTCCTGTCGTCCGCGGCGGCGGTTCTTGCCTGGCGGAAATTCGTGAGATGGAATGGAACGGCGTCGCGCGTACCGGCCGCCGCGCTGCTGCTGACGCTGGGCGTGCTGACCTGGCGGCAGAGCGGCATATATATATCAGAGACCTTGGCGTGGGAGGATGCCGTCCGGAAGAATCCCTCCGCCTGGCTGGCGCGCGGCAACTTGGCAGCTTCACTCTCAGCTGAAGGAAGAACCGAGCAGGCCCTTCCGCATTTGCGCGCGGCATTGTCGCTCAGGCCCGGCCTCTACGATAATGAAGCCGACGTCGCCGACTCCCTGTCCGCCCTCGGCAGAACGGAGGAGGCCTTGGCGCATTACCGGAAAGCCCTGCGTCTCAGACCGGATAATCCGCTGGCGCATAATAATTTAGGGCTTGCCTTGGCCGCTATCGGCAGACCTGAGGAGGCCGTAGCGCATTACCGGGAATCCCTGCGGCTGGGAGCGGAAAACCATAAGGCGCATAATAATCTCGGGCTCGCTCTGTCCGCGCTTGGGCGGACAGGGGAGGCCGTCGCGCAGTACCGGGAAGCTCTGCGCATCGTACCGGATTTCCCGGAGGCCCATAACAATCTGGGAGTCATCCTGGCGCGGCTCGGCAGGTCCGGGGAGGCCATAGCGCATTATCGGGAGGCTTTGCGCCTCAAGCCGGATTATCCCGAGGCGCATAATAACTGGGCCGCGGCGCTGGCTGGTCTCGGCCGTCCGGAAGAAGCCGCCGCGCATTACCGTGAGGCCCTGCGCCTCAGGCCCGGTTATCCCGAGGCGCACAACAACCTGGGCGTCACCCTGGCGCGGCTAAGTAAGAATGAGGAAGCCGCGGAGCATTTCATGAAGGCCTTACGTCTGAGACCGGATTACACGCAGGCGCGCGGTAATCTGGCCGCGATCCTGTCCAGGCCCGGCGGAGAAAAGTAGAATAAAAGTCGGAGTGACCGAATATGGAGACGCCGGACAGCCCGGAAAAAAGCATGGATAATACCGGGGCTTCTAACGGATGCCTCAGGATCTGGCTGTACAGATCGGCGGCTATGATAATTTCCGCGGTATTGTTTTGGGGCCTGCCGGAGGCGGCCGTGCGGCTGGCCCGGCCGTCGCTTGGCCAATACCGTTCGATCTATTTCGGCGGCGACGGCAATTCACCGCTCATTTTTGAAAAGGACCCATGGCTGCACTGGAAGCTGAGGCCGGGGGTTGAAACGGACTTCCTGAACGTTCCGGTGCGCATCAATAAGGCCGGTTTCAGAGGCGAAGAACTGGAGGACGGTCATCGGTATGTGATGTGCCTTGGAGACTCGGCCACTTTCGGCTGGCGGGTCGCTGATAGACTATCGTATCCGGCGCAATTAGGAACCTTGCTCGCTTCGAAGGACCGGGCAAAAAGCGGCTGGCGGGTGCTCAATGCCGGCGTGCCGGGTTATAGTTCTTTCCAGGTCAGAACGCAGGCGGAACGGTTGTTGCCGCGCTGGCGGCCGGAAGTAGTCATCATCTGCGCAGGCAACAATGAGGCCTGGCCCGCCGTACAGAGCGACCTTTCCATCGCATCTTCCCGCCGGTTCGCGGCGTTCATGGAGGGCCTGATATCCAGAAGCCGTTTTCTGCTTTGGTTAAGCGAAAAGCTAGACCCCCGGGAACCGCGGCCGTTCATCGCTGGAAAACTGGAGGGGGCGGCTCCGAGGGTCACACGGGAAGAGTTCTCCGATAATGTGCGGCAGCTGATCCGTACCGCGCGCCGGAGTGGCGCCCGGGTCATTCTCATGAGTCCGCCCGTGAACCTTTATTCGCCGCCGTTCCTGTCCCGGAGATTACAGGATTCAAAGCGCTGGTTGGGGTGGTGCGATAGCGTAAGCCGGCTGGCGCTGGCCGGGAAGAAGGCGGATGCTTTAAAGGAGATCGACGCGCAGCTCCGTATCGACCCCCGCAATGTGCATGCGCTCTGGATGAAGGGCTGGGTCCTCACTCAGGCGGGGCGGACCGGGGAAGGGCGGAACCTGCTGGAAGAGGCGCTTGAACGGCATCCTTTTCCGGAAAGCTGCAAGCTTTCGTACCGCCGCGTCCTGGAGCGGATAGCCGCCGAGGAAGGCACGGAATACCTGGACATCGACC
Organism: Elusimicrobiota bacterium; assembly: GCA_022703115.1. GTDB lineage: Bacteria > Elusimicrobiota > Elusimicrobia > Elusimicrobiales > UBA9959 > YA12-FULL-51-18. The sequence goes on along the minus strand of JAKLEK010000036.1, from coordinate 8,282 downwards.
GGATCTTCCGCGCGTCCAGGCCCGGGAAATCGCCGGCGGACCTTTACCTGGACCACTGTCATCCGACTCCCGAGGGCTATGACCTTATCGCCGACGCGCTGGCACGGATTATATCGCGCGTTAGTTCGGATGAACCTTATACGGCGCAGGACCTTTCCCATCTGTTGCCACTATCACCTGAATAATCGTATAGTAAACAACGCCGTTCGGCACTATGTCCGCCCACGTCCCGCTCCCGTCTCCGCCTGAAAGAACGCCGTATTTGCTGACGGCGGTTTTCCTGGTCTGTATGACGGCGCTGGCCTATCTGCCGGCGCTGCGCGACGGCGGATATATCTGGGATGACAAGGCGCATGTCAGCGGCTGTCATTTTCTGGAGAACGCCGCCGGCTTGCGCGCCATCTGGACCCGGATCGGTTCCAGGAACGGCGGCACTCAGCAGTATTATCCGCTGACCTACACCTCGTTCTGGGCCGAATACCGTCTCTGGGGGCCGGACCCGGCCGGCTACCACCTGACTAACGTGCTGCTGCACGGCCTGAACGCGGCGCTGGTATGGCTGATCCTTCTGCGTCTGCGCGTGCCCGGCGCCCTGCTCGCCGCGCTTATCTTCGCCCTGCACCCGGTCCACGTGGAATCCGTTGCCTGGATAACCCAGCGGAAGAACGTGCTTTCGGGGTTCTTCTACCTGTTGTCGCTGCGCTGTTTCCTTAAATTCTTCGGAGTTGAAGAGAACGAAGGGCGGACCTCCGCTGGAACCGGGGCGGCTTCCCCGGGCCTTTACGCCGCCGGTTCCGTCCTGTTCGTCTGCGCGCTGGCCAGCAAGAGCGTTACCGCCACCCTTCCGGCCGCCGTCCTGCTGGCGCTCTGGTGGAAGCGCGGCCGCATCGCCTGGAAAGAGCTCCTGCTGGTCTCTCCCTTGCTGGCGGCCGGCGCGGCATCCGGCCTCGTTACGGCTTACCTCGAAAAGCATCATGTCGGCGCCAGCGGCGCCGATTGGGCTCTTTCACCGGCGGAGCGCTTTATTCTGGCCGGGCGGGCGCTCTGGTTCTACGCCGGCAAGCTGGCCTGGCCCTCGCCGCTGATGTTCATCTATCCTCGCTGGGACATAACCGGGGAGGCTTGGCCGCAGTACCTGTTACCGTCCGGCGCCCTTGCCGTTATATCGGCCTTATGGCGCCTCCGCGTCAGGCTGGGCCGCGGGCCTCTGGCCTCCGTCCTTTTCTTCGCCGGCACCTTGCTGCCGGTGCTCGGCTTTTTCAACGTCTATCCGATGAAGTTCTCCTATGTGGCCGACCACTTCCAGTATCTCGCCAGTCTGGGGTTTATCGTTCCCGCCTCCGCCGGAGCCGCCGTGCTGTCCGGCCGGCTGGAGCGGCTGTATGGCGCGGCCGCCGGCAAAGCCGCGGTCCCGGCCGCCGTGTCGCTCTTGCTGGTCCTGGGCGGCCTGACCTGGCGTCAGTCCCGCATTTACGCCTCGGCGTACAGCGTCTGGCTGGATACTCTTGCCAAGAACCCGGCCTGCTGGCTGGCCCATCACGGTCTCGGCGTATCGCTCGAGGGCATGGGCCGTTCTAGGGAAGCCGTGGAGCATTATCGCGAAGCGCTGCGTCTGTACCCCGGCGATTTCCAGGTGCATTACAATCTGGGCATATCCCTGGAAACGCTGGGCCGGAGAGAAGAAGCGGTCGCCGAGTATCGCGAAGCTATCCGGCTGAATTCCGGGTTCGCCGAGGCCCGCAATAATTTAGGCGTCGCCCTGACGGCGCTCGGCAGAGCGGATGAAGCCGTTCCTGTCTACCGCGAAACCATACGCATAAGACCCGGACATCCGAAGGCCCGTAATAATCTGGGGCTCGCCCTGGCGGCGCTCGGCAGGACTGACGAAGCCGTCGCGCAGTACCGGGAGGCTTTGCTCCTTGAACCGGATGATCCGGACGCCCGATATAACCTGGGGGTAGCTCTGGCGGCGCTCGGCCGGCCCGGCGAGGCGGTCGCGCAGTACCTGGAAGCCCTGCGGCTCAGGCCTGAAGATCCAGGGATCCGCAATAATCTGGGGGTGGCCCTGTCGGAGCTCGGCCGGCCCGGTGAAGCGGTCGCGCAGTACCGGGAGGCCCTGCGTCTCGGGCCCGACGACCCCGAGGTCCGCAATAATCTGGGAGTGGCCCTATCGGCTCTCGGCAGGCTGGATGAAGCGGTCGCGCAGTACCGCGAAGCCCTGCGGCTCAGGCCGGATTACCCCGAAGCGCGGCATAATCTGAAGATCGATCTGGCCGCGCGCGGCGCGGCCGCTCCGCCGAAGTGACGCGCGGGAGCGGGGCTGACCCCGGCGGGGTAATGCGTGGTTAGCCATCTGTATGGAACGGGGGGATATCTGACTAAACGTCTGCTCCTGGCGGCGGCAGCCGCCGCGCTCGCTTTGCTGGCGGGAGAAGCCGTTCTGCGTCTTTCCTGCCCGTCTATCCGGCGTCCGTTCCTTCTTATGGCGGTCATGGAGTCGGAACGCGGGAAGTTCTGCGTTTACGACCCGTCGCTGGGCTGGACCGGAAAGCCAGGCGCCGCCGGCGATTTCTCCCATCTGGATTGCCGCCACCGCGTCGGTCATAACAAATACGGTTTCCGCGGAGCCGAATACGGCTTCGCGCGTACCGCCAGGAAGCGCGTGGCCGTATTGGGGGATTCCTTTGTCTGGGGCTTCGGCGTAGAGGACGAGGATGTTTTCACAAGCGTGATCGAGCGGGAGGGCGGCTCTTCCCCGGAGATGGTGAACCTCGGGGTTTCCGGCTACGGTACGGATCAGGAGTATCTGCTCTGGAGGTCGCTGGGCAGGCGCTTCGAGCCGGACGAGGTCCTGCTCGCCGTAGTTCCGCACAACGACCTCCGGGAGAACGCGGGCGCCGAGGCGTACGGCTGTCCGAAACCGGTAATTATCCCCGATAAGTCCGGCGGCATCAGGAGCATCCAACGGCCTGCGCCTCGCCGGGGAATTTCGGCCGGCCCCGCTGGAATTCCTCCCTTCGCCGAGGAGATCATTGGCGGGAGGCATCCCGCCGCCCGGCTCGCGGCGCGCTCCGCGCTGGTGAGCGCGGCCCTGGTCGCCCTCTCCAGGCACGAAGTGCTGCGCGTGGCGATGGAAGAACGGCGCATGCTCATCCCCCGGAAATACATGACCCTTCCGTCCCCGAACGTGTATCTTGACCCTTCTTCGGCTCCGGTCTGCGCGGCGGACTGGGAAAGGTTGTTCGGTCTTATCGACGCCTTCAGGTCGGACGTGCTGGAAAGCGGAGCGAAGTTCCGGCTGCTGATCGTGCCGTCCATAGTCCAGGTCTATCCGGAATTATGGGAAGAGTTTATCCGGACGGCCCCTCTTCCGTCCGCGGAGGCCCGCTGGGCCCCTGAAGTTCCGAATCGGCTTATTAAAGCGTACTGCGAAGAGCATCGGGTGCCGCTCACGGACCCTCTGCCGGCCCTTAGGCTGGCCGCCCGCAGGAACGCCTTCCTGTATTTCCCGCTGAACAACCATTGGACGGCCGAAGCTCACCGTATAGCGGCCCGTGAGCTTATCAAGGATATGCGTTAGACTGGCAATCTGCTGAAAAACCCTCTTTCAGCGTCTTTTGGCCGCTTTTTGCCTGCGCCTTAGCGCCGCTCGACTTACAGTCTCTAGTCGAGAATGCTCGTCTCGCGTCGCGTCGGTTCGGCTGAAAAATCGGCTCAAAATACATCTGAGTAGGGTTTTTCAGCAGACTGCTAGCCGTCCCGGGGCTTTCCGTCCCTTTTTTTAAAAAGTCCTTCCGCCAGGAATTTCCGGCTCTCTCCGGAACGCGCGAGCGCGTATGCGCATCGCAGGCATATGCTCAGCGCCAGCCTGAACAACGCCGGCCAGCGGCAGGGGGCGCGCAGGGCCCCGGCGGGCAGTTCGAACCATTTGCCGCTCACCGCCCCTTTCATGTTCAGGAGCTTCTTCAGGTTCCCGGGGTCCAGGTAGAAAAGCAGGTTCGCCAGGAAGACCTCTCCTTCGAGGTCGGCGGGTTCGGTCCCTTCGGGGCAGTAAGGCACACGGTAACCGTCGAAAACGCCGGCTGTGACCGCGCCGGCCGAGCTGAAACCCTCCCAGCCGCCGCGCATGTCGAGCCGGCGTTCCCTGACGGCTATTTCGTAGAGTCCGGTGCCCGGATAGGGCGCCGCGTTGTTGAACCTCGCGCGGTCGGCCAGCTCCCTCGCCATGTACAGCGCTTCAAGGCGGTCCCGGTACTTCTCCCCGGGAAGTCCGAAGATGAACGTGGTCTCCACGGTGAACCCCAGTTCCCTCGCCAGCCTGGCGGCCGCTGCGTTCTGGCCCACGGTCTCGTTCTTCCCGATCGCGCTCATCAGCCCTTCGGAAGCGGTCTCGAAGCCGAACATCAGGCCGTCGAAACCGGACCGTCTCATCTCTTCCAGCAGTTCCCGGTCCACGCTGTCTCCCCTGGTCTGGGCGGCGAACGAGCATTTCCTGTGCAGTCCGCGCCTTCGTATCTCCGCGCACAGTCCGAAGACTCTCTCCCTGTCGCTTGTGAAACAATCGTCGAAGAAAGATACCCGCTTCTGGCCGAAACGGTTCACCAGGCGGTCGAGTTCTTCGATGACGGTCCCGGTCCGGAGGCCTCTGTATCTGCGCTTCGATATGAGTTTCTGGCTGCAGAATATGCAGTCGAAAGGGCAGCCTCTGGATGTAAGCAGGAATCCGAGGTCATAACCGCCGCTTTCGAACAGTCCGTAAGGAAAAGGCGGGAGTTCGTTGAGGTCGAAGACGGAGTCCTCTTCGGGATTGAAGACCGGTTTCCCGGTTTTGTCCCGGTACGCCAGTCCCTTTATATCGTCGTAACCCCCGGCGCCGGCCTTGAGCTTGCGTATAAGCGCCAGCAGAGCCCTTTCTCCCTCGCCCCGCACTACGAAGTCGACGCCGCCGGCCGCCAGAGCTTCTTCGGGCCTCACGGTGGGGTGTATGCCGCCCATGACCACGACAGCGTTCTTGTCCACGGATTTTATCAGGCTCGCGATCCCGCAGGCCCGGCGGAAGTTGGTGGTCATCGCGGAGATGCCGAATATCCTCGGGACGGCCATCTTCCCTATCCGCTCCTCGAGGAAAGCCCGGTCTATGCTTACGATGTCCTCGTCCGCTACCGCGGCCTGGAAACCGTGTCTCATAAGCCAGCCGGCCAGAACGGCCGCGCCGATGGGTATGCTGCGGGGGACGAAGGGCCGGAATGGTCCCAGACTTTCGTTCCGGGGCGAGATAAAGAGGATATCCAAGGGTCCGTTATGCATGTTTTCCAGGCCGGCCGCAGCTCCTCATCATGATATCAAATGAGCCGCTATGCCGCTAACCGGCCGGCAGTCGCGCGCGCGGCCGTCTGCGCGTATTGCGCCTATGACGGGTAACCTGTTACAATTCTAGTCGGGCGTGGAGGGTATGGCAACTATGCGTTTTGGGGAAATAATGCGTCCGTTCGGGATAAAGCCGTCCCGCGCCTTGCCGGCGGCTTTCCTCCTCATGATCTCCGTCCTGGCCTATCTGCCGGCGATAAGGCACGGCGGTTTCGTCTGGGACGATGCTGATAATATCGTCAATAATCGTAATTTGACTTCGGCTTCCGGCCTGCGCGATATCTGGACCCAAGTGGGCCCGACCGAAGGCGGGACCATCCAGTATTACCCTCTGACCTACACCTCGTTCTGGCTGGAATACCGGCTGTGGGGCCTGCGGCCAGCAGGGTACCATCTGACCAATGTTCTGCTGCACGGGCTTAACGCCGTCCTGTTGTGGATAATACTGCTCCGTCTGCGGATTCCCGGCGCTTTGCTCGCGGCCGCGGTCTTCGCCCTGCACCCGGTCCATGTGGAGTCCGTGGCGTGGATAACGGAGCGCAAGAACGTGCTGTCCGGCCTGTTCTACTTCCTGTCGCTGCTGTCGTTCATCCGCTTCTTCGGCCTCGCTGACTCTCCGGAAGAGAAGCCGTCCAGCCGCCTGGCCGGCGGCAGATCTTCGTACTACCTCGGCCTGGCGCTGTTCGCCTGCGCTCTGGCTTCCAAGACCGCTACCGTTACCCTGCCTGCGGCGATTCTGCTGCTTATCTGGTGGAGAACTGGCCGCCTAGGCTGGAAGAACGTATCGCTGACGGCCCCGCTGTTTCTGCTGGCCTTCCTGTCCGGCCTTGTCACCTTATATGTCGAGAAGTATCCGGGCGGCGCGATGGGAGGGGAATGGGACCTGTCGGCCGTGGAGCATATCCTGCTGGCGGGGCGCATCGTGTGGTTCTACGCGGGTAAACTCCTCTGGCCGCAGCCGCTTACCTTCGTCTACCCGCGCTGGGAGATAAGCCAGGCGGCCTGGACGCAGTATCTGTTCCCGCTGGCGGCGGCGGTCGTGATGGCGGTCCTGTGGCTCGCCCGCAAAAGGACCGGGCGCGGCCCGCTGGCCGCCGCGCTGTTCTTCATAGGAACGCTGGCGCCGGTACTGGGCTTTCTGGATGTTTATTTCATGCGGTTCTCCTACGTCGCGGACCATTTCCAGTATCTGGCGGCCCCGGGGGTGATCGCCCTGCTGGCGGGCGGGGCGGCGCTGGCCTGGCGGCGGTACGGGCCCGGGCGCGCTGTGCCGGCGTATGCGCTTGCCGGCGCTCTGCTGCTGGCCCTTTTCGTCCTTACCTGGCGGCAGAGCGGGCTCTACGCATCAGAGGAAAGGATATGGTCGGATAGCATACGCAAGACCCCGGCCGCCTGGCTGGCGTACAGCAACCTGGGCGTATTGTTCAGTCATCAGGGCAGGCACGAAGAGGCGATAGCGCATTATCTCGAAGCCATTAGCGTCAAGCCGGATTATCCGGAGGCTTACAATAATATGGGAGTCTCCCTGGCCGCGCTCGGCAGAAGGGCGGAGGCCGCCGATTATTACCGCGAAGCCTTGCGTATGAAACCCGATTACCCCGAAGCGCATTACAACTGGGGGGTGTCCCTTGCCGCGCAGGGGAAGATGGCGGAAGCGGCCGTCAGATACGGAGCGGCGCTGCGCATCAGTCCGGCTTATCCGGAGGCGCTCAATAATCTTGGAGTCGCCCTGTCCGCGCTCGGCAGGACGGACGAAGCCATAGCCAGCTATCGCAATGCCTTGCGTATCCAGCCCGATTATCCGGTGGCGAATTATAACTGGGGACTGGCCCTGGCGGCCGCCGGCAGGCAGGAGGAGGCGATCGCGCATTTCCGCCTGGCCCCCGATCTTCCGGAAAGCCGCAGCGACTGGTGCTTCGCCTTGTACTCTCTAGGCCGGGCGGAAGAGGCCGTAGTTCAGTGCCTTGAGGCCTTGCGCCTAAGGCCCGATTACCCCGAAGCCCGCAATAACCTCGGCCTCGCCCTTATGTCGCTCGGTAAGATCGCGGAAGCGGCCGGGCACTACAGGGAGGCCCTGCGTCTCAGGCCGGATTATCCGGAAGCCCATAATCGTCTTGGGGTAGCGTTGTCCGCGCTTGGCCGTACGGAAGAGGCCATAGCTCATTACCGGGCGGCTCTGCGCCTAAGGCCGGCCGATCTGGAGGCGCGCAACAACCTGTGTCTCGCCCTGGCCTCCCTCGGCCGGAAAGAGGAGGCCGCGGAGCAGTACCGCGAGCTCCTGCGCCTGCGTCCGGATTTCAGCGCGGCTTACTATGACCTGGGCGCCGTCCTGGCGGCGCAGGGCCTGTCTGAAGCGGCCCGCGATAGCGTTCCCGCCGCTCCCGGCGGCGGCTTGCCGGAATAACGCGCCGGCCCGTACACACGATCTGATGACCATGAGTTCGGCTGCATTGACCGCCCGATTGCCTGACCGCGCCAGCCGCCTGTTTCCAGCGGCCGGCCTTGTTCTCGTTTCCCTCCTTGCGTATCTCCCGGCCATACGGCACGGCGGGTTTATCTGGGACGACGCGCAGAACATAACCGAAAATACCCTTCTTTGTTCGTCTTCGGGCCTTCGCGACATCTGGACCCGGGTGGGAGAGAGCGAAGGCGGGACTATCCAGTATTACCCGCTGACCTACGCCTCGTTCTGGCTCGAGTATCAGATATGGGGTCTCTCTCCCGCCGGCTACCATCTGACGAACGTGCTCTTGCACGGGCTTAACGCCGTTCTGTTGTGGGTAATACTGCTGCGTCTGCGGGTACCGGGCGCTTTGCTCGCGGCCGCCGTATTCGCTTTGCACCCGGTCCATGTGGAGTCCGTGGCGTGGATAACGGAGCGCAAGAACGTGCTGTCCGGCCTGTTCTACTTCCTG
>JAKLEK010000359.1 GCA_022703115.1 Elusimicrobiota bacterium | reverse complement strand
CCGGACGGAATTGCCGCCCAGCGCGTTCTCCGGCCGGAAGCAGTACTCGCTCCAGTCTAACGTTTCCGCCATATCTTGCTCCCTGTCCATGTATATCCGGTCTCAGGCGGGGCCAGCAGCGCCCTGTCGTACAGGGACGTGTTCGCATCGGTCGAGGTCTTCGCCGGAGTCGCCCTCATATTTTTCAACCGCGCATCCGCCGGCTCCCGGTACCCTCCGGCCGCGGCCGCTTCCGCAAGCATGGCCCTGGCGCGGACAAACCCCGGCTCGAGCGAGAGCGCCTTGAGAAGCAGGGACCGAGAGGAGACCGCGTCCCCGGCTTTATAGTAGAGCGCCGCCGCTTCAAAACAGCGGAAAGGGTCCTTCGGGGTCCTGAACATGGCGTCCTCCAGACGGGAAACGGTCAGAGCCCCGTTGCCGTGGGCCGCCATGGAAAGAGCCCCCGCCGCCCCAAGCAGGGCCGGGTCGCCGGCCCAGAATGACCGAGCCCGCTCCAGAAACGCGTTCCGTTCGGCCGGAGGACGCGCTGGATCGAGCGCGCGCTCCCTCAGTCCGGCGGGAACGAGGCTCAGCAGAAGGGCGGCGCACCAGCACAGCGCCAGCGCGATGAGCGCGGGCCTGGGTTTTCCGACGGCCGCGGCCCGCCCGCACGGCCCTCTAAACGTTTCGTCGCGCTCTTGAGAAAGCAGAGCCAGGGTCCCCCAGAAAAACACCTGCAGGGCGCCGGAATAGAAAATAATGTCCACGGCCGCCTGCGCGAACAGGGAGACGGAAAACGCCTTGAGTATCAGCTCCCGGGTCCCGGCCGCGGGGCCTTTGAATGTAATGCGGGCCCAGGCCCATACGAAGATGAGCGACGCCGGAATACCGGCCTCCGCGGCCAGGTTCAGCGGCTCGCTGTGAGCATGGAGAGTGCTGTGCCCATAGTACGATATCCCGTTATAGAACGGGAACTTGAAAATCTCGAACGCCCTCTCAAAGAGCCCCAGACCGCATCCGAAAACGGGATGAGCGGCCACCGCATCGAACGCGCTGCCCCATATGCCGAAGCGGCCCAGGGACCGGGGATCGTACGATTTAAGCAGCCAGTCGAACCTCTCCTGCGGGATTAGGATGAATGCCAGGAGTCCGGCGGCGGCGAGCCAGACCAGCGGCCGGAAAGAGCGCCTGAACAGCAGGACCGAAAGGGTCCCCGCCGCGGCGCCCAGCAGCGCGCCTCTGGAATTTACCGCC
>JAKLEK010000358.1 GCA_022703115.1 Elusimicrobiota bacterium | reverse complement strand
GGATGGGGTTATTTTTTATACAGCGACATCAGTTTGAGGAGGACGCCGTTCGTCCAGCCGAATCCGTCCTGGGAAGGATATTCCCCTCCGCCCGCCTCCAGACCGGGGTTGGTCACATCGTACTTCTCCATCATCTTGCCCGTCCGGGAGAAAACGTCCGTGTTCAGCTTTATCCATCTCAGCGCCGCCTCGCGCGCCTCGGCGCGGAAACCGTAGCGCTCCAGACCGGCTATCCCTATCCATTGCAGCGGCGGCCACCCGTTGGGCGCGTCCCATTGCTGACCGGTCGATTCCGTAGTAGTAAGGAAACCTCCGGCCCTCAGCAGGCGGGCCATCACCGCGTCCTTCTGCCTGGCGGCCCTGGCCTTGCCCGCCACCCCGAAGAACAGCGGGTACATGCCGGCCATGGTCACGCCGTCGCTCCGCCGGTCCTCCGCGGGCAGATAATCGGAATATACTCCTTTCTTTTCGTTCCAGCAGTAGGCTTCCACGGCCTTTCTGCGCGCTGCGGCCTTCTTTCCGTAGGTTGCGGCCATAGCCCTGTTATCCTTAACGGAACCGGTCCCTGAGGAATCGGCCTCCTCGTAGGCGCGTTTCAGCGTGGTCTCCAGATGGAACAGGAGGCAGTTCAGGTCCACCGGAACTATCTCCGTGGTCCTTATCGTATCGATGTTCCGGCCGTCACCGAACCAGCGGCTGCTGTAGTCCAGGCCGCTCTCGGCCCCGGCGCGAAGTTCACGGTAGGTCCGCCTGCGGATATTTTCCGCCGCCTCTTCCCCGACCGCGCCTGAGGTGGAGGCGCGTTTGACCGCCCTCTCCGCCGTCTCCACGTCCTCCCGGTAGCTCTCCTGCCTCGGCGTATCGGAATCGTCCCAGTAGCGGTTCAGCACCGTGCCGTCCTTAAGCCGGACGACCCGGCGGCGCGATCCCCCGGGCTCTAGCCCGTCGGCGCCGTCCATCCAGAAACGGTACTCCTTCTCCAGCGCCGGGAGATAGGAGGAGTAAATCCCGTTCCCTTTCACCTCGGCGAGCAGTTCCACCATAGAAGAGAAGAACGGCGGTTGAGAGCGGCTCAAATAATAGCTGCGATTGCCGTTCGGGATATGGCCGTAGGTCCCGATCAGATAGGCGAAATTCCTGACCATGTTCTCCATCATCTCCGTTTCGCCGCTTTCCTTCAATCCCAGCATCGTAAAGTAGGAATCCCAGTAATATATCTCCCGGAACCTTCCCCCCGGCACGATATACGGGTACGGCAGAGGCAGCAGCGAACT
>JAKLEK010000357.1 GCA_022703115.1 Elusimicrobiota bacterium | reverse complement strand
GGTCCCGCGTTCCGGGCCCCTGGCAGGACCCGCAAACCCTACATTCAGTAAGTTACACAGAAAACTTGACGTTAACTAGGGAAGGGGAGTGAGGGGGGGCGGAGTCCCGCGGCCGCCGCCTTATTTTTTACCGTAACATTTCTGACATTGGAAGAGCGCCCGGCGTCATGTATACTATAAACGAGGAGAAAGGCGGGGCGCCCTTACCGGACGCCCCGGGCGCGTTTGCTTATGGGCGCGAGAACGTCTATTTACCGGACCCTGCACCGCTGCGCGGCGGCGGCCGCGCTCTGCTTTGCCTTCAGGGCGCCGCTTTCGGCCGGTTCGGAGGCCGGCACCACTTCGGCTAACTTCCTCAAGATCCCGGCCGCCGTCATTCCCACCGCCCTCGGCGAGGCCTACACCGCGATGATAGGCCCGGACTCCATCCTCTACAACCCCGCGGGCCTGGGGCTTATGAGCTATTCCGCTTTTTCGGGCACCCACAACCGCTACCTGGAGGAGATAACCCAGGAGTACGCCGCCGTCGCCTATCGCTCCAGATACGGGACGCTGGGGGCGGCTTTTTCCATGGTGAACAGCGGGAAGTTCGACGCCTACGACGCGAACGACATGCTGATAGGCGAGACCAGCACCAGCCATCAGCTCTGGATACTTTCTTTCTCCCAGAGCTGGCCCCGCTTCAGGCGGGATATAGGCAGGCTGGATCCCATGCTGATAACTCCCAGCTGGTCCCGGATACCGGAGGAAAGGGACTATCGTCCGAAGACCTACAGGATCTCCCTGGGCGCCAGCGTGAAGAAAATAGTGGAGGAGCTGGACAGGGTCAGCGGCAGCGAATATACTTTCGACGCCGGCGCCATGCTGGTGCTCCCGGGGCATTTCCAGTTCGGCGCGTCGGCCCTCAATATGATGGGGGAACAGAAGTTCGTTTACGAAAGCTATCCCCTGCCGAGGACCTACAGGGTGGGCGCCGCCAAGGACTTTCACACCATCAACGACCTGATCATCTTCACGGCGGCTTCCGATATGGTCAAGTACTCGGACGCGCCCACCTTCAGCGTGTTCGGCATAGAGGCCGACATAATGCGCCTCTTTCAGGTCCGCGCCGGCTACAGGAGCGAGCGGGATATAGGGCCGCGCCTCTCGGGCGGATTCGGGTTGAACTTCGATAAGTTCACCGAAAGCGCCATCATCAAGGGCGCCAGGGTGGACTACTCCTACTTCGGTTTCGGGGACCTGGGCAATACCCACCGCTTCGGACTACAGATGGTCTGGTAGCCGTCCCTCAG
>JAKLEK010000356.1 GCA_022703115.1 Elusimicrobiota bacterium | reverse complement strand
ATCTCCGAAGTCAGCATGATAATGGAGATCATGTTGCCTATATCGTGCAGAAGGCCGGCGGTCCTGCGCCCCACTTCGGCCGCGGAGGATTCGCTCGCGGCCTTGGATTCGCTCGCGGAAGCGGCCTCTATGAGCTTCTCCACCTGGAAGCGCTTGAAGGAGACTTCGGCCTCCAACCGGCGGCGCGCGAGCACCGTTCTGAAGATCACCAGCACCGAGAACACGAACACCGAGGATTTCACGAAGAAGGCGAACCGCTGCGCCGTATCATGCCTGACGGCCCCGGCCGACAGCGCGCCGAGGGAGAGGACGCATAGCAGAGTGGTGGAAGCCGCTTCAAAGGCGCGGCCGGAGAGCGCGGCGGTGAAGATAGGCAGCAGATAGAGCACCCAGAAATAGGAAAGATGGCCGCCGGACTTGGAAATTATGGCCGATATGATGAAAAGGTTGGTCGCGAGCATGGCGTCCACCAGCCAGAGGCTGACCCTGCTTCTTTCGGAAAAGATGCGGTTGAACACGAAGTTCGCCGCCAGGAGGGACATGAAGAGAAAAAGGATGTCTGGATAGGCCATCAGCGAGTCGCGCCGGTAAAAATAAGCCAGCGCCACCATGAAGACCGAGAAAAGCACCTCGTAATTGCTCCTTGAAAATCCGGAGGTCTCGCCGCGAGCCGGAAGTAAAAGCCTGAGGTCCATTGCGATAATATAGCATTTAGACCGCTTCCGGAGCCGGACCCGGGATAAATTATGTAGAATTGTTCCGCGAACGGACCCGTCGTCCGGGCGCGCCCACATGGAACGCGTACCCGCCTCGTATATATCCGGTCTGACCTCGCCGCTCAGGAAGATCGGCGCCGCGCTCATGCTGCCGGTCTCGGTCCTGCCCGTGGCCGGTCTGCTGCTGGGCCTGGGAACCGCGGCTTTCCCGGTCGTGCCGGCCCTGCTCTCGAAACTGATGGCCGGGTCCGGCGGAGCGATCTTCGACAGCCTGCCGCTGATCTTCGCGGTCGGAGTGAGCATGGGGCTGAGCGGCGACGACGGCGCCGCCGCGCTTGCCGGAGCGGTCGGCTACGCGGTCATGCTGGCGGCGATGGGCGTCGCCGGAGCCGCGCGCGGGGCGGAGTTGACCACGGTGATGGGAATGGAGACGATCGATACCGGCGTCTTCGGGGGCATCCTGATAGGGACCGCCGCGGCCTTCATCTTCCGGCGCTGCCACAGGGTCGAGCTTCCCCCCCATTTTTCTTTTTTTTCCGGCAGGAGGCTGGTTCCGATATTGACGGCCCTGGCGGCCATAGGCGTGGGCTGCGCGCT
>JAKLEK010000355.1 GCA_022703115.1 Elusimicrobiota bacterium | reverse complement strand
GAAGGAGAAAGTGCCGGCCGTCAGCATCAGGAAGGCCACGCCCAGAAGTATGAAAAGCGAGGCCGGGAAGGTCAGCAGCAGGTACTTGATCGCGCCCTCAAGCCCCCGGGTTCGTTCCCCGGCCGCTATAAGGGCGAAGGAGGAAACGGCGAGGACCTCAATGAAAACGTACAGGGTGAAGAAATCCCCCGTGGTCACTATGCCGCACATCGCGGAGACCGAGGTCATTATCAGCGCGAAGTAGGGGGCGCGGGCGGCGCCGTTCTCCTCCTCCATGAAGTAGGTGGAGAAGAAGGTGACGCACAGTCCGACCAGGTAGATGACGAAGACCATCAGCAGCGAAAATCCGTCCTCAGGTATGGCGGAGAACGAAGAGTCGGCGTTGGCCGGATCGAACAGCAGCAGGCTCAGGTTCAGGAGGCCGGCGAGCAGGGTGACGTTGGCCAGTACGTCCGCCATCCTGGTCTTGAACCTGGCGGCGAACGGTATGAGGACCGCCGTGAAAAGGGGTATAAGGAGATAGGCCAGAAGCCCGGGGCTGCTTGTCATTTTATCCCTCCGTAAGTAGCGGTGAGCAGTATGTAAGCTGCGAACCCCGCCGCCGTCAGGGCCATATAAAGCGGGTACGAACCGGTGTGGAAGCGCCGCGACGCCCTTGAGAAGGCGTCGGCCGCGCGGGACGGAACGTCGTCGGTAACGTAGTCGAAGAACCGGTCGATCCTGTAGAGGATTTCGGCCGCGGAGGGCACGCGTTTCATGATCTGTTCGTACGGGTCGAATACGCGCCGTTCGGCCATATCGTACAGTTCCTTCAATCCGGGGGCGTAATGTATGTGGTCGGAAGCCTTGCTGGGCACGCCTTTGCCCGCGGCCAGGCCTAACATGTGGTTGACCAGCGCCACCAGGATCACTATCACCGAAGCCCAGAAGAGTTCGTTGAAGTGGAACCCGTAGAGGGTTTCCTCATGGGTCAGGCCCAGGTTCTGCAGCGAGGGAGCGATCAGGAAATCGGCCGGCAGCCTGGCGCCGAAGCCGAACGCGACGCAGACCCCCGCCAGGACCAGCATGGGGAGGAGGGTGGAGAACGGAGCCTCTTTGGTCCCCTTCAGGGATTCGGGGCGTTCGCCGAAAAAGACGGAGTGTCCGAGTTTCAGGAACGAGGCCAGCGTAAGCACGGAGCCCAGTTCGGCCGCGATGAAGAACACCGTGTAGCCGGTTTTCAGGGTCCCCGCGTATATCATCTCCTTGGAGAAGAAGCCGTTGAGAGGCGCGATGCCGGAGATCGCCGCTGCGGCGATGAGGAAGCACACGGCGGTCACGGGCATGGCCCCCGCCAGTCCCCCCAG
>JAKLEK010000354.1 GCA_022703115.1 Elusimicrobiota bacterium | reverse complement strand
TTGGGCGGAAGGCCCTCTATATTGTGAATATCCCCGCGCAGGGCCAGGACGTTCTCGATCCCCATGGTCTTGAGGCGCTCGGCGATGGCCCTTATCTCGTCCCGGCTGTGACCGACGCACGTAAGATGCGCCATCACCTCCAGCCCGAGCTTCTCCTTGATGACGCCGGACAGGGCCACGGTCCTGTAGGGAGTGGAGCCCGTTGAGGAATTGGTTATGGAGATGAAGTCGGGACCGAGGGACCTGAGGTCCTTCACCGTTTCGAACAGTTTTTCCGCGTCCTGGGCGGTCTTGGGCGGATAGAATTCGAAGGAAAAGGTCTTGCCCGGTCTTTTAAGCAGTTCGGTTATCTTCATATCTATCAGGCGGCCGTTATTTCGGGAAACCGGCCCTGGAAGGCGGCCAGTATATGAACCAGGCCTTCCCCTTTATCATGTGCGCGGGGACCGGACCCCAGTACCGGGAGTCGCAGGAACGGTCGCGGTTGTCGCCCATGACCAGATAGCTTCCCTGCGGCACCGTCACCGGACCGAAATTATCCCTGACCAGCTCCGATACCATCCTGGACAGCGCCCTGTTCTCCCACAGCGACTGATAGTCCGCGGGCGGGACCCGGCCGGCGGACGGACGCGGGTAACGTGCCGGGTCCAGATACTGCGTATACGGTTCCGGCGCCAGTTTGCCCCCGTTCACGTAGACGGTCCCGTTCCTTATCTCCACCGTCTCTCCCGGCAGGCCGATCACGCGCTTTATGAAATCCTTGCCGTACTGGCGGCCGCCGCACTGTTCTTCGGCCGGATCGGAAGAAGGGAACTGGAACACTACTATATCCCCCCGGTCTATCCTCCCGAAAGACAGCACTTTCTTTCGCGTATACGGAATGCGGAACCCGTAGACGAACTTGTTCACGAACAGGTGGTCCCCCTCCAGGAAGGTATTCCTCATGGAACCCGAAGGGATCTTGAACGCCTGGACGAAAAGATACATGACCACGGAAGCGAGCACTACGGCGGAGAAGATGGTCTCGGACCATTCCATGTCCTCGGCCGGCGGGCCCGGCGTTTCAGACGCGGCCTTACCCGCGCTCTTTTTGCCAGCCTTTTCGTTCCGCGAGGCGGCACGGGGCTTGAAATAGGACCATATCCCCCCGGCGAAGGCGGCCAGAAGCCCGTAGAGCAGCTGCGCCCTTGAGAACAGCAGGCCTGCGGCGACCTCCCCCTTCCGGTTGTCCAGGCTGACCATCAGCAGAACCACGCCCGAAAAGGAGACCATGGCGACGAAGAGAGAATGCCAGGCGCGGGCGAACCCTTCGGAGCCGAAGCGTCCCCGCTTATTAAAACGGTGGGTCAGGAAAAGATACGCGCCGGCCAGCATGCCTATCCA
>JAKLEK010000353.1 GCA_022703115.1 Elusimicrobiota bacterium | reverse complement strand
CCTTTTTCCGCCAGCTGGCCCGCCTCCACCGCTGTGTAGCGGTTCAGCTTCTCGAGGAAATGGGAACTGTCCACGTAGTTGAAATGCATTATGCTGTTGGCGTCGTCCAGCGGAAGGGCGACCGTAAGCGCGCCCTCCGCCTTTCTGAAGTACCGGTGTATCTCGCCGCTGAGGACCACCTTCCCTTTCCTGAAGAACCTCGGCTGCGGGGAATAGCCCCAGCCGCTGCGTCTTATCTTCGCCCCCATGATATAGTGGTTGAACGGCACTTCCGCCACGTCGGCCCTCCCTTCCGAGGCGATATCGCGCAGCATGGTCCCGAGCGTTCTAGGGACCATCTCATCCGCGTCTATCAGGAATATCCATTCTCCGGAAGCGCGATCCGCTCCGAACCGTTTCGCGGAGTCGAAATCCGGGACCAGCGGATGCCGGTAAATGCGGTCGGTGTAGCCGCGCGCTATGGCGGCCGTATCGTCGGAGCTTTCCATGTCCACGACCACTATCTCGTCGCACCAGGAAAGCGTCTCCAGGCACCAGCGTATGTTCCGGCCCTCGTTACGGGCCAGTATCACGGCGGTTATCAGCGTCCGTCCGCGTTCAGCTGTCGTTTCTGGTCGCATAGACCTCGATCAGTCCCCCTCTGCCGGCCAGGCACCACAGCTTCTGCGGAAGGTACAGAAGGAGCGCGCCTGGAACAAAGACAAGCTTGCGCATGGCTCTGGTCACGAAGTCCTCCGCTCCGGCCCTGAACCTGATATGCCCAAGGAGATCGCGGACGGTTTCCCAGGTCCTGGAGTACGATATCCTGAACCCGCCGCCCTCCAGCAGCCTGGCCATGGTCCCGGGTGTCAAATGATACAAATGGTCTGGCGGGGACAGCCAGGCCCAGTCCTCGCGGAAGACGCGGGCCATGACGCTGTCCAGGTTCGGGGATTGGACCACCAGCAGACCGCCGGGCCTGAGAACGCGCCGCGCTTCGGACACCATGGCGGCCATATCTCTGGAATGCTCCAGCACGTCGAACATGGTCACCACGTCGAAACTCCCGGAGCTGAAAGCCGCGTCCTCGAACATGCCGGAGCGTATATCGAACCCGTAATGCCGCCGGCCGTAAGCGGCGCAATCTGCGTTGAGCTCCACTCCCGAGACCGAGAAGCCTTCATCAGCCGCCGCCGCCATAAAAGCCCCGGTGCTGCAGCCCACGTCCAGAAGGTTCCCGGCGGCCTTGAACCTCTTTATGCGGTCAAGGTACGCGGCGTAACGTCCATCGAACTCTGACCTCCGGAGCGCGTAGATCCCGGCCCGGGTCTCGGCCGAGTAGAGGCGCCGGTTATACTCCATAAGCGCGCCGGCCGCAGGAACGGGAAAGGTCGCTCCGAGACCGCATGCGGC
>JAKLEK010000352.1 GCA_022703115.1 Elusimicrobiota bacterium | reverse complement strand
GACGCGGCCGTATTCTGCGGCATATCCCCCGAGGACCTCGAAGCCAGGATAGGGAAGCACGGCAAAGAGCTCCTGGAAGCGGCCTATGACCGGGCGCAAAAGGCCGGCGTTGCGGCCGCCGGGGTCCTGATAGACGGGGTCCCTTACGAAGGGGGGGCCAGGCTTATGCCCTTCTTCGCGGCCGTCAACTCCAGGCTTCCCGAAGGGAAACGCGCGGTACTGCCGAAGAACGCCGCGCCCCCGGCCGCCGCCGCGGCGCCGGTGCGCCCGCCTAAGTTCCGCATAGTGCTGAGCACCGGCGTGGAGAAGAACGACGCGCTCGTGAACGTGTTCAGCGGAAAATTCCCCGGCATAAAGCCGGAAGTGATAGATTTCGACTCGCCCGAGCGAGCCAAGGATTTCCCCGACCTGGATTTCCTGCCGGTCTACGTGCTGGAGCTCACGGAAGACGTGCGGGGGGCGCTGGCCGAGGAGATCAAGGCCGGCATCTTCACCGAGCGGAACGGCTCCCTTTTCTACTTCGATAAATCGGGGAAAGGCCTGTTCGCCGCGGCGCCCCGGGAACCGGGCGTGCTCAAGGTATTCGTCATGTCCCAGTGCCCTTACGGGGTCACCGCCGAGAACGGTCTTATAGACGCGATCAGGAAGAAACAGCTGCCCGAAGGCGTCAAGGTGGAATTCCACTATATCGGCGAAACCGAGAAAAGCGCGGACGGGAAATATACCTTCAAGAGCCTGCACGGAACTCCCGAATGGGAGGAGAACGTCCGGCAGCTGGTCATCGCGAAGAAGTTCCCCGGGAAACTTTACGATTATCTGCTCGAAAGGAACACGGACGTAACCTCCACGCAGTGGGACGACGCCGCCAGACGGGCCGGGCTGGACCCGAAGGCGATATCGGACGGTTTCGAAGAGGGAAAGGCCATGCTCGCGGCGGATTTCGAGAAGACTAACGCGCTGGGCATATCCACTTCCCCTTCCTTCCTCTGGGAAGGCCGGACCGTGGTGGTCGGCATGGGCGAACTGGCCAGGATCCCGGGCTTTGAGAAAGTCAAGGCGCAGGGTTCGACCGGGGCCGGCTGCGCGGCCAGATAGTCCGGGGCCGGACGCGCAATATTTAGGCAACAGGACTATGGGATAATATGGCGTCGCCCGGCGCCGTATGCCGGGCGGAGGGGCCGGAAACCGCCGCCGTCGCGGCCGGCTCCCTGATATCCGCAGCCCGGTGATTTATGACTGAGACCCCTAAAAAACGCGGCCGACTTTTCTATAAGTTCCTGTTCGTGTTCCTGGTGGTCTCCCTGGTCCCACTCGGCATTTTCGGCTATTACCTCGTCAATCTTGGACAGAGGACCCTGAACAGCGCCATTTCACGCGATCAGGAAGCGCTGGCGGTCGGG
>JAKLEK010000351.1:611-1423 GCA_022703115.1 Elusimicrobiota bacterium | reverse complement strand
CTGACCAAGATATATTCCGGCAGAAAGGTGCTGGACGGCGCCGGCGCCGTCATACTCGACGGGGAGACGTTCAGCGTCATCGGCCCCTCCGGCTGCGGGAAGAGCACTTTCCTGAAATGCGTCGTCGGCCTCACCAGGCCCGACTCCGGCGCCATTATCGTGGACGGCCGGAACGTGGCGGAGATAGAGGACGAACTGGAAATGGCCAGGGTGCGCCGGAACTTCGGCTATCTGTTCCAGGGCGGAGCTCTTTTCGACTCCCTGACGGTCATGGAGAACGTCACTTTCGGGCTCAGGTACCTGACCGACATACCCAAAAAGGAGCACGAGCGCATAGGCAGGGAGAAACTGGCTCTGGTCGGCCTGGAGAACGCCGAGAACCTTAAACCGGCCGAACTGTCCGGCGGCATGAAGAAAAGGGCCGCCCTGGCCCGCGCCATAGCCGCCGAGCCTAAATACATACTTTACGACGAGCCCACCACCGGCCTGGACCCGATAACGTCGGAGCTGGTGCTGGAGCTGATAAGCGATATGGCCGCCAAGCTCAGGATCACTTCGATCATAGTCACGCACGACATCAAGCTGGCCTTCACCATTTCGGACAGGATAGCCATGCTCAACAACGGCCGGTTCGAGGTCACCGGGACTCCGGACGAGATGCGGGCGTCCGCGGACCCGGTCGTAAAAGGCTTCATCGAGGAGGGGTTGTCGTCCGGCGCCCATCAGCGCCCCCCAGGCGGGAGAGGCCGCTGACAGTGCTATTGATGTCTTTAATTATTTATAATGATAAGTCGGACCTCTTAACGCTATGA
>JAKLEK010000351.1:0-602 GCA_022703115.1 Elusimicrobiota bacterium | reverse complement strand
CGGCGGGAGAGGCCGCTGACAGTGCTATTGATGTCTTTAATTATTTATAATGATAAGTCGGACCTCTTAACGCTATGAACGACGAGACCAAGGTCGGACTTTTCGTCCTTATCGGAATGGCCATGCTGGGTACGGCCATTTTCCTGCTGGGCGATTATTCCTTCCAGAGCTATTATCCGATCTACGTGGAATTCCAGGACGTGACCGGCCTGCCGGATAAATCCGTGGTCAAGCTTTCCGGCGTGGAAGTGGGCAAGATAGACGATATCGGCCTGCAGGGCGACAGGGTCCGCGTCAGACTGGCGGTTCGGGACGGCGTCAGGATATACGCCGACGCCAGGTTCCTGATAGGCGCCACCAGCATGATCGGTTCCAAGTTCCTCCAGATAGACCAGGGCAGCGCTTCCGCCGGCCTCCTGAAGCCTGGGGACGTGGTGCGCGGGTCCGATGAACTGCCTATAGACCGGGCCATGGCCAAGGCCGTGTCCGATATACAGAGTTTCGTCCACGAGCTCAGGGGCGACGGTTCGATGGCCAGGAACCTCAACGAGATCCTGGTCAACCTCAGGGAGGCGAGCGACGGTCTGAACAAGATCGTCTCG
>JAKLEK010000350.1 GCA_022703115.1 Elusimicrobiota bacterium | reverse complement strand
TTGTGCGGGTGAGTGAAGGTCATTTTAAAATAGGGGGAATCTGAGGGTACGGCCCTGTAGGAGGCTTTTTCAAAAGAGCTCTCGATCGGTCCTTTAAGCAGCAGGCGCTGCTTTTCCTGGCAAGGCTTGTCGATTATGCCGGCGTTCATGAGCGCCTTCGCGAAAGGCAGGGCCGAACCGTCGCAGGCCGGGGGTTCCTCTCCGGTCATCGCAATGTCCAGGTCGTCTATGCCGAGTCCGGCGCAGGCGGAGAGCACGTGCTCCACGGTATATATGGTCCTGGAGCCGTTGGAGAGGTTCGTGCCGCGCACAGTGGCGGCGATGCTGGACAGGGAGGCCTCGATGGGGTCCGAGGGTTCCGAAGAAGGGGAAGGTCCGGCCGCGAAGAAGCGTATGCCGGTCGGGTCGGCGGCCGGCATGAAGGTTATGGAGCAGGGGCGGCCTTTATGCAGGCCGATGCCGGTCATCTCCTTTTTTTTCGATAAAGTTCGGCGCATAGAGCATGGAACGCGTCCGGGGCCGCGGCCCGGGGTCAGAGCATCTTCTTTTTAAGTTTCTGTACCGTGGAATATATCTCCGGCAGTTTGGAAAGCAGCACTTCCACCTTCATTGCCAGCAATCGGGGCCGTCCGGTGTGCCCGAAGACGACCTGGCCGTCCCCCAGGTCCGACATTATCCCGGTCTTGGCCATGACCACGGAATTCCTGCCTATGGTGACGTGGTCGGAGATGCCGGCCTGGCCGCCTATTATGGCGGAGTCGCCCACCGAGACCGAACCGGCTATGCCCGCCTGGGCGATTATAAGGCAATTCTTACCTATCCGGACGTTGTGCGCTATATGCACCATGTTATCCAGCTTGGACCCGGCTCCGATGACGGTGGCGTCCAGGGCCGCACGGTCCACGGCCGAGTTCGCTCCGATCTCTACATCGTCCTCGATGATCACGCGTCCGACCTGCGGGATCTTCCTGTGGCTGCCGGAGACGTTTATATAGCCGTAACCGTCGCTTCCGATAACCGTGCCGGAGTGCAGGATGACGTTCCTGCCGATCACGCAGCGCTCGCGCACGGTCACGTTCGGATAGATCCTGGACCCGGCGCCTATCCGCGTTTCGGCCCCTATGTAGCAGCCGGCGGAGATCACGGCCCCGTCGCCTATCTCCGCGCCGGCTTCTATTACCGCGTGGGGGCCGACGTGCGCTCCGGCGCCCAGCTTCGCGCTTTCAGACACAACGGCCGAGGGGTGCACGCCCGGCGCGGGAAGGGGGTTGAGCTCCTTCTCGAACTTTTCCAGGACCTTGGCGAAGGAGTGCCTGGAGTTCTCCACGTAGATGACCGCTCCGGCGCGGCTGGAGAGGGCTTTCCTGGCCTCTTTCGGGGCTATCAGGCAGCCTGCGGGACGGTTGACCGTCCAGGCCGCGTTAGCCGCTTTCTCCAGGAAGGC
>JAKLEK010000035.1 GCA_022703115.1 Elusimicrobiota bacterium | reverse complement strand
GACCTCCTCCGCGTTCAACGCGGGCGGCAGCGGCCTGCTGGCCGCCACGCTGGAATTCGGCGGGCTTACCGCCGGCACGACCGTCCAGCGGATAGTTTACGCGGCGTCTCCGGCTCCGGCCGCCAGGTACATGCTGGCGCTCGATATCAATAAGACCGCCCTGCCGACCGACCCGGTCACCGGCGAGCCAAGGACCCTCGGTCTGAGCGTGACGGCGGAGAGCTTCCCGGTGAGCCCCGGTACGGGGGATAACGCCGCGACCAAGTCCATCTCCTGGCCGAACAGGATATCCACCACCACTTCCGGGCTGCCGTTCACCACGGAGCTGCACAGGGTCACTCCGAAGCCGCAGGTGCTGACTGTCTCGGCCGACCCCGTTTTCTCCGACACCGCCGGCAACATGTACCCGGCTCCGAGGCTGACTACGGAGGACGTTGGTGTCACTGATGACCCGCTCTGGTCCGTTTCCTCCACTCTGGGGCTGCCTACCTCAGGTTACGCGGTGGTGGATAACGAGATAATCAGTTACTCCTCTCTAACTCCAGGCGCCCCAGGCCTGCTGCATGACGTGACCCGCGGCCGGCTGGGCAGCGTGCCGGTGCCGCACCTTCCCGGGGCTCTTATCGGCGCGCAGGTCACCCAGGGCCAGAAGTACCGCGGCGCCTTCGTAATGCGCCTCTCGGCTTCCGACTTCGAGATCGAGGTCGGCACCATAAATCTCAGGCGCACCAGACTCGACCCTCTGAACGGCAGCGACGGCGACATCTCCAGGGTCCGCATCTTCCGGGACAACGGCAACGGCGTGCTCTTCCTGGATTCCAGCGGCGAACCGGTGGAGGACACCGAGGTCAGTTCCGGCGTGTTCGTGGGCGCCCTGGCCACCATGCCCCTGAGGGAAGAGGGCCGACCCTACTCGCTTATAAGGCATCTGCAATCCCCCGCCACCTTCTTTGTCACTTTCGACGTGGACCCGACGGCGGTGTTCTCTCACCCGGGCGTGGCGAACCTTAACGAGACCCTGGGCATAGAGCTGGACGGGCAGAGCCCGTATTCCGTGATCACCGGTCCGCCGGACGTGGGCCATTCCGTGTCAGTCTCCACGCCCGTGGCCAGCCCCTACTTCCTGGTCATGCCCAGCACGGACACTCTCGGAGTCGCCTGGGCGAACGTGGCCTCCGGCGGCATGATACAGAACGACAGGAACGTGCCCATGCTCAGGCTGGACCTGAAGACCAGGCCCGGAGAGAACACGGCCATACTCAATTCCCTGAAACTCGACCTGCGCGGCAGCGGGGTGGACTCGGACATAGTCAACGTCAAGGTCTGGCACGACGTGAACAGGAATTACGACATCAAGGACGATACGCAGTGCGTGAGCGGCGTCTGTCCCAATCTGCTCTCTGCGGGGAACGACTTCTTCAATAAGAAGACCGCGACCATACTGTTCAACCCGGGGATTGTCGTGAGCACTTCCTCCACCGTGCTGTACGTGACGGTCGACGTTTCCGAGTTCGCGCAGGTCGGCAAGACCATCGGGCTGGCCGTAGACAGCACGGACTATCTGGACGTGGCCATACCCGACGGAAAAGAGGCGCTCGGGGCGTTCCCGGCCTACTCCGTTCTGAACACCATAAACGAGGCGGCGAGCGTCGTCACCATGGGCGTCAAGGACGTGGTCGCCGACGCCGGCTCGATCGTGCAGGGTCAGCAGTTCGTGCCGATCCTGCGCTTCAACATGGTGACCGACACCGCGCAGGCTACCTGGCGCAAACTGATGGTGCAGAAATCGGGGTCCTCGGCCGACGTGCAGAAGCCGTACGGCCGCAACCGGGACGTCAAGTTCGTGCGCGTCTTCAGGGACGCCAACTCCAACGACGTGCTGGACGCCTCCGATATGCCGGTCTCGTTCCAGCAGACCACCCTGGCCGTGCCGGTGTCCAGCGCCTCCGTGCCTCCGTTCGATCTGGTGGTCGCTTCGACCTACGGCTTCCCGTCCAGCGGCGACATACTCCTGGCGGGCACGGAACTGCTCCATTACGCCTCCGTCTCCACCTCGGCGGCTTCGCTGCGCATAACCGAGAGGGGCATGCTGCTCGGGGTCTCTTCGAGCCCCGTCATTAACGGTGTCGCGGGCGCCTCGGTAGAGAAGGTGGACCTGTTCGACCAGGCGGACGATAACAACAGGGTGCGTCTGATGGACCTGTCCATACCGCAGCTGCTTTCCCCGTCGCAGCAGACCTATTTCCTGGCCTACGACATCGGGGATACCGCCATGGTCGGAAACGGCGTAGGCGTCATCATACCCGGTCCGAACGCCATAGTCATAGACCAGAACCCGGATACCGTCAACGGCAATGTTAATGTTAACGTCAGCCAGCTCCCGCAGCTGCCTTACGGCACCCATTCCCAGCCGCTGCCGTTCGAGACCATAAAGGCCCTCGTAGGCGGCACTATCCTGAAGATCAACGGGGTGACCCTCGCGCCGAGCACCGTCGAACCCGGAACACCCAACCTTACCTTCATGCGGCTGGACTTCCAGACCACCGCCGGCGAGGTGGATATAGGGGCGCTGCGTCTGACCCAGACGGGCACCCGCTACTGCGTGAGCGCGGCCGACTGCGACCTGGTTTCTATCTCCATATACATGGATACGGACCTGAATCGTGTCTACAGCTCCGGCGACACTTTGGTCGGCCGCGCGGACAACGTATATCAGCCGGGCGGCACCGCTGACTTCGATCTGGGCGTGGCCACCATAGGCATAACTTCGGACGGGCTCCCCAGGATGCACGTGGATACCGGCCGCACCACGCTGTTCGTGGTGGGCACCATAGGCTCCTCCACGATGACCATCGGCCATCAGGTGGGCCTGTCGCTGCAGTCTTATCTCGACGTGAAGGGCCCAGGCGGACTGGTCAGCCTGAGCGCCGTGCCCGACGCCGACAACCAGCCGCCGGTGGCTTCGTCTCTGGTGAAGATAAACCCGTTGGTGATCCCGGCCGTGGCCGTCAGCACCGAGACCGCCCCGGTCATAATCACGCTGGCCGGCCCCGGCGTTCCCAGCGTGGCCGTGGGGTATCCGGCTTACGCCAAGCTGGACCCGGTCAACTGCAACAACGGCAAGGACGCTTCCTCGCCCAGGAACAACATGTGCAAGGACGCCAATAATAATTACGTTCCGGACCAATCCAGGTGGATATGTTCCAACGGAGCGCCCTGGGAGACGGCTTGTCCCAGTGAACATCCGCTGCTGGACGTGAACGGGGACGGAGTGCCGGACAACTTCTCGGCCGGGGCCGATCCGAGGCTTACAAAGATATCCCTGACCGGAGACGCCAGCCCGTCGCTGGATATGAGCGGCACCCGGGTGCTGGACCTCGACCTTAACCAGGACTCGATCGTGGACCAGGTCCTGATCTCCCCGACCGGGGCCCGCATAATGCTGCTGGGCACCGATTCCCTGGACGCCTCCAAGACGATCCCGGCGCCGGACCAGGGCTTCGTGCCGTCGGCCTGGACCGGCAACGGCCAGCAGCTCAAGGTCTCCCTGCCGATGGTCTCGGCCGGCGACGGCGGTTATTACGAGGTGGCGGTAGGCGCCTTCTACGACGATCCCGTCTCCTTCAGCGGCACCTGGAAGCGCGCCGCCGTCTCCGTTTCCTCGGTGAAGGGCCTGCGTTCCAGTTCCTTCGCTGCCCTTGCCGCCGGCGCCCCGCTCACCAGCGCCCTGGTCACGGGCTTGTCCCTGCCGGTGCCCAATGTGACGCGCCTTACTCAGAACGTGGGGTCCGCCGATACGGTCTTCACCGTGCAGGACTCTTCGGTCCTGAAGCTGCCCGGCATAGTCTATGTGGGCAGCGAGATAATGCGCGTCGGCCGCAAGACGGGCGCGGCCAACACTCTCGAGGTCATTCCTTCGGATACCGACAGCGGCCGCGGCCTGAGGGGCTCTTCGCCGATAGAGCATCTCGGTTCCGCGCTGGGCGGAGAGCCGGTCTCGGACGGGGCGGCCATCCTGAGCGCCAGGTACGTCTCCGTCACCGGGTCCAGCGCCACGGTCTCGGACGCCAGGCCCATGTTCGTCTTCAGGTTCGATCCGAGGCCCCCGACCGTTCCCGGCATGCCGAAGCCGCAGATCTCCGGAAGCGCGCAGACCGCTTACGAACTGAAGTGGGACGAATCCAATCAGGCGATCTCGGGCGTGGCCGGTTACGAGGTGCAGGAGCGCGGCGGCGCGGTCAACGACCTTTCGGCTAACGTGGTCTGGCGGCCCCTGGGATTCGTTTCGGACGAGTCCTATTACACCGGCAGCGCCCTGTTCCCGGGCGAGGAACCCAGGCCCGCCGGACAGTTCTTCTTCTACAGGGCGCGGGCCGTGAGCCGGGCCGGGGTCTATTCGGAGTGGTCGGTGCTGGATTCGCCGGTTGCGACCGGCGTGATGAGCGCGGTCCTGTCCGCGGTGACCAACTATCCGAACCCCGTGGACACTAGGAAGGGCGGAGCTGAGGGCAAGACAAATATCTCCTATACCCTCGGCTTCGACGCCGACGTAACTATAACCCTTTACGACCTGCTCGGCTATATGGTCAAGGAATATAAATTCTCCAGCGGCTCGGAAGGCGGAAGAGCGGGCCCGAACGTGGTGGTCTGGGACGGGCGCAACGACCTCGGGAGTTTCGTCTCCAAGGGCGGCTATATAGCCCGGGTCAAGGCTTCCGGTTCCAAGGGCAGCGCCATAATAATACGGAAGATAGGCGTGATACATTGATCCCTGCCCGGCCGGTCGGGCAGGGGATGAAAACAGTCCTTAAAAAAGTGATTGATATATAGTTATTTTTTTATGTTTGTTGGGGGCGTTTTTTGGAGCGGCGGGGCGCGGTCGGTAGGGGGGGCGACTCTGTTGACATGTCAAGGCCTTGGGCCTTGACAAAAGGTTTTCATCTGCTATAATATTAAAGGAACAAATAGGTAACGTATCCGTAATGGGTGCGTGTTACGATAATAGCAAAGCCGGCGAAAGCCGGCGGCGCAAAGCCAGGACCCGCTAAGTACGGCGGGGGTCAGGTTGCCGAAAACGATGAAACGCTTCACATGTTATGTGATTGCCCCGTTAATACGGGCGTTCATAAGCGGCGTGTCCGCTGTGAGCCCCTGTATAACGGGTTTTTTCATCTCCGGCTCCCGGAAGACCCTCTCCGTCCTGTCCGCCGCCGTCCTCTTCTCCGCCTTGGCCGCCGTTCCCTCGTACCTCTTGGCCCAGTCCGGCGGCCAGCCGGGGCAGTTCATGGCCTATGGCGCCGGCGCCAGAAGCCTCGGAATGGGCGGCGCCTTCTTCGCGGTGGCCGACGACGCTTCGGCTTCGTACTGGAACCCGGCCGCCCTGACCCTCCTGAGCAGGAAGGAGTTCACCGCGATGCAGGCGACCATGTTCGCCGATACCTCGCTTTCCTTCTTCACCTACGCGCATCCGACCACCTCCAAAGGCACTTTCGCGGTCGGGATGACCCAGCTGAAGAGCGTCGGCTTCGAGAAGATCTCGGTCAGCATAAATCCGGCCAGCAGCGAGATAGTGGAGATCAAGAACCTTGGCACCTTCGACGGCGTGGAGAGGGCTTACTCGGCTTCCTGGGGGCGGTATGTTTCCGAGAAACTCGCTTTCGGCGCGATGGTGAAGAACATCTCCCGCCAGCTCGACACTTCCAAGGACGGCTTCATGGCGGTCGATGTGAGCATGCTGGACAGGGTGTCGCCCGCTTACCGGGTGGCTCTGGGCGCCCAGAACGTGGTTTCGATGGCCTCGGGGGACACCGACGACAAGCTCCCTCTGACCCTCAAGCTGGGCCAGGCTCTCAGCCTGTTCAAAGGCAGCCTGGTGTTCGGGCTCGACGTGGCCAAGCCCCAGGGCGCCGATATGAACTGGCGTTTCGGCGGCGAGTACTGGCTGCTGTACTGGTCGGCCCTCCGCTTCGGCCTCGTCGGCGCGCCCGGCATACAGGAGGCCGATTTCGGGTTGGGCCTGAAGTACGGCAGCCTGAGCTTCGACATCGCGCAGGGCATACACGCCCTTGGCACCACCACCAGGTTCTCGGTCTCCATGCGCATGGGCCAGTCCAACAAGGCCAGGCACGAGAGCGAGGTGCGCGAGATAGTCCGCCAGGCCATGCAGTATTTCAAGTCCGGGTATTTCGGCCGGGCCATAGAGAAACTGAAGGCCGCGGTGGACGCCGATCCCGGCAACTCCGAAGTCAAGCGCATGCTCGCCCGCCTGCAGGCCGCCGTGGAGTACGTGCCGGACGCCACCGGCAGCGAAGAGGTCCCGGCGCTCACCAGAAGGGGCATAATCAGCTACGTGGACGGCAAGGACCTGCGCAATTCCGTCAACGTCCTGCGCCACGCCTTCAACAAGGACCCCAAGAACGACAGGCTCCTGATGCTGCTGAACATGATCGAAAAGGAGGCCAACGTCTCCGAGCAGACCCGCAAGCCCGAGGGACCGGAGCTCTTCACCTACATAGACCAGAAGACTTACGACGCCAGGCAGGCCATATACGACGGCAAGTACGACCTCGCGATGAAGCGCGCGCAGGACATACTGGACCTGGAGCCGAACAACGAGACCGCTCTGGAGATAATGGGCAGCGCCTTCTATCTGATGGACCAGAAGGAGAAGGCCAGGCTAATGTGGGAAAAGGTGGTCGAGATAAATCCCGGCAATACCGTGGTGAAACAGTTCCTGCGGCAGATACGATGAGAAACGGATACCCTGGAGGCGGCGGAAGATGAAGGCACAAAGCGGGCTTTGTGCCTTCGTCCGTAGAAGGCGATAATCCGATTTCAACAGTTATGAAACCTTTCCGCAATACCATAAGGGTAATATTAGTAATATGGAAAGACAAAGGACGGGCCCGCTGAGCGCGGTCCCGGCTCTGTTCCTGCTGCTGGCGGTATCGTCCGCCTTCCCGGGCGCCCTCGGCGGCGCCGAGACGATGGACGTTTCGCTGCTCGGGAAGCAGGATTCCCTCCGCAGGGAAACGGAAACGAAAATAAAGAACGAGATCCTGGACCCTATCATGGGGCCCGGGAAATCGTACGTGTTCGCGGACGTGGAACTGGAAATAATCGCCAGGAAGGCCGAACAGACCAGGGAGGGCCTGGGCATAATTCAGAAATACAAGGAAAAGCCGGGCAATAACAGTTCCGGCAACACGGATTTTCTGCTGCCCGGCGTTCCGAAACCAAAATCAGTGAACAGTGGGGAGACGCGGCGGCCCGAGGCCGCGCAGGGCCAGCAGGCCGAGCAGGGCAAGGGCGTTCAGGAGGTCCGCTGGGGCGTGCAGACCGAGATAAACCGCTTCCAGGTCAATATAATCTACGACGAGACGGTTTCCAGCGCCGCGGTGTCCCTGGCCAGGGAGCGCGTGGGCGAGTTCCTGGTCCCCTACAAGATAAAGGGCAAGGACGAGCCCACCGTGCTGTTCAAGCCGACCAAGTTTAAGAACTATAATATGCTTGACGATCTGCGGCGCCCGTCCGTCTATCTGCCGCTCCTGTACGCCGCGCTGCTGCTGCTGTTCCTGTTCTTCCTGTTCGGCCCGCTGTGGGGCTTCTTCAGGAAGTACGTGCAGGCCCTCATGAGCAAGCCCGGCGCGGAGGTGAACATCGATCAGAAGACGGAAGAAGGGGAGGGCGCGGGCGGCGGAAAGGGCGGGGCCGAAGAGGGCCGCCAGCAGATCGACATGAATTTCCAGCAGAAGGAGCCGGAGAAGGAAGAGGATGAGGACGAGCTTATGAAGAAATTCGAGCCTTTCGCCTACGTGACGGAGGATAATCTGAAGCGGCTTATCTATCTCTTCCTGCTGCGCAAGGAGGACCCCTGGGTGGTCGCGACCGTCCTGAGCTATCTTAAACCGGAGCTGGCCAGGCAGGCCCTTTCCATGCTTTCGGTGGAGATGCAGGCCAAGGTGGCGCTGGAGTCGCTCACCGTGCGGCAGGCGACGCGCGAGCAGATAGACGCCATAGACAGGGACCTCAGGGAGAACATAGATTTCGTGACCGGAGGCATAGAAAGGCTCTCCAAGATGCTGGAGGACTCGGACCCGGCCACCCGCAAGAACATAATAGAGTATCTGAAGGCCCAGAAGCCGGATATATACGAGAAGGTCAAACGCACCATCCTGATGTTCGAGGATATAGGGGATTTTCCGGACCGGGACATGCAGACCATCATACGCGGCCTCTCCAACGAGGACGTAGCCAAGGCCCTCAGCAAGGCCGATCCGAAGATAGTCAATAAGTTCTACTCCAACATGTCCGAGGGCGCGGCCAGGAACATAAAGGAGATTATAGACCTGTCCGGAGCCGTTTCTCCGGACCAGGTGGAGGCCGCCCAGACCAAGATCCTTTCCACCATAAAGGGGCTGGAGATGGAGGGGAAGATAAACGTGCGCCAGCAGGGCACCCAGGAAGTGTATATCATAGACGGCGCGGAAATGTCCATGGACGCCAGGCGCAGGCAGAAGTTCCAGGGTCTGCCGGAAGGCGGCGGCGGACAGGGCCCGGCCGGCGGCGCCGGGGGAGGGTCCCCCGCAGAGGCCGGACAGTATCTGGCGGCGGGAGCGGACCTCTATAATCAGGGACGTTACGAGGAGAGCCTGCCCTACCTGGAGTACGCCGCCGGACTGAACGCCTCCGATCCGGCCGTCCATCAATACCTGGGCGGCGCCTACTACGCGCTCGGGCGGGCCCAGGATGCCGTGCGGGCCTACGAGAATTACGCCAGGCTTTCAAAAGACCCGGCCGTGGCCGCCTGGCTGGAGAACTTCAAGCAGCAGGTGAAATAGCGGGCGGCAGGGGGCCGCCGATAGACAGGATTTAACAAAATATTAACCAAACCGACATCTGGCGCCGCTAAAATTTAGTCAGTCGGGACATATTTATATGGAAGACAAAGACAACAGGCAGGAAAAGAAGGCCGGGATGCCGCCTCTTCCTCCCGGTTTCATGAAGCCGGCCATGCCGATGCAGCCTCCTCCCTTTCCCGGGGCGGCCGGCAAGCCTGGGCTTCCGCCTTTCATGGGCGGCGGGGTCTCCGTTCCCTCGCTGCCGCAGCCGCAGGGCCTGCCCTCTCCCGCCCCTTTCCCGGCTCAGCCGCCTTCGCGAGACGCTTCGGCCGACGAAACCGGCAGGATGAGGGAGGAGAAGGACAAGCTAGAGAAAAAGATCGCCGAGATGGAGAAGGTCGTATCGCAGGAGAAGGAAAAGGCGCTGCTGGCCGCCCTTAAGAACCAGCAGGATGAAGCCCTGTCGTCCAGGGTGGAGTCCTCCCTAAAGGATATACAGGAGAAGCTGCGCCGCGACCGCCACGAGCAGGAGGTGCAGGAAGAGCGGATGGCCCTGAAGGCCAAGGTCAAGGAACTGGAAGCCCGCCTGGTCTCCGAACGCGAGACCTGGATGCAGACGCTGAAAACGCAGATGCAGGAGCGCGAGACCCAGTCCAAGGACGTGGAGGGACACTTTATCTACCGGCTCCAGGAGATGGAGCGCCGCTGGCTGGACGAAAAAGCGCAGTGGCAGAAGGAAATAGCCCTGAAAGAGGACGAGGCCCGCGCCCTGAAGCACGGCGCGGAGCGGCAGAAGGAGCTGGAGGACGAACTGCGGCGCTCCGCCCTCGAAAAGGAGATGCAGGCCAAGGAAACTTCCAAGCTCCGCGAGGAGATCGCGAAGCTGGAACGCGACAAGGCCTCGGTCGAATCCTATATAAAGAACATGCCGGAAAGGGAACGGGAGTTCTCCGACCTCAAGGTCGAGAACGCCGTTCTGCGCGCGCGGGAGGAAAAGGCGCGCGACGAGATCAAACTGGCCGAGGAACGTTTCCGCAGGGACGCGGAGGCGATGCAGAAGGAGATAGGCCGGCTTCAGTCCGACATCGGCACGCTCTCCGACAGGAAGAACGCGGAGAAGGACGAGGAGATCCGCAAGGCGCAGGCCCGCCATCAGGCCGAGATACAGGAAAAAGAGAAGACGCTGGCGGAGATATCCGGGGAGAAGATCCGGGCCATCTCCGAACTGCTCAAGCTTAAAGGTCTGCTTTCAAGAGTGCAGGCGATCAACGCGGTGCTGGAAAAAGAAAGACAGGGCCTCCGTCTGGAGAAAATGCAGATGGCCCAGGCCATGGCCGCCAATATAGAGGACGCCAAGAAATACAAGTCCGAGGTCGAGGCTCTTCGGGCGGCGCACCAGTCAGAATTCCAGAAGTTCAGGAACGAGTACGCGGCTAACGCGGGAGCCGAGCACGCCGCGAAGGTGTCCGAAATAGAGACCCGTTGCCAGGCCGAACTCATGGCCGCTGCGAGGAAGCATCAGGACGACCTCGCCAAGGTGCGGGCCGAGGCCGCCCTGGACCTGGAGAACAAGATAATCGAAATGCGCGCCAAATACGAGGAAGGCGCGAGCAAGCTCAGCGCCGGGGTGCGGAAAGCCCTGGAGACCGAACATGCCGCGGAGATCGCCAGGCTGAAGGAAGCCCTGGCCGCCGCCGAGGACGAGAAGGCCGCCCTGCGGGCGGAAGCCCGGCGCGGCGCGGAAGAGTCCTCCGAGTTCAACGAACGGCTCGCCCGCGCGCAGAAGGAATTCGAGGATTCCAGGACGGCGCTGGCCGCCGATTACAAGCGCCTGGAAGCCCAGCTGGAATCGGTTGCCGGAATGAAAGCCGAGAACGAACGCAGTTACGCCGCCGGCGTCGCCTCGTTGAAGGCGCAGCTTTCGGAGTTCCAGGCGGCCGCCTCCGCCCGCGAACAGGAACTGGCCGGAGCGCTTAAATCCTCCCGGGAGAACAGCGCCGCGCTCGAATCCGAACTCGCCGCCATGCGGCAGAGGACGGCCGAACTGGACGAGCAGCTCAGGGACCTGGCCGCGCAGCTGGATACGGAAAGGCAGAATTCGTCCGCGCTGCGCGACGAGGCCGCCGCCCAGTCCAGGGCCGACCAGGAGCGTCTCGCCGCGGTTACCGCGGAGCTCGAATCCTACAAGCGGATGGAAGGCTCCATCCCGGACCGGATCAAGTG
>JAKLEK010000349.1 GCA_022703115.1 Elusimicrobiota bacterium | reverse complement strand
AAGGTCGTTACGCCTAAACTGGCTATGCTGGCCGCCCTCACCGTTCCCTGGATCGAGATCTACCTCGGGGTCTTCCTGGCGGCTGGCGTGTTCACCCGCCTGTCGGCGCTCGCCATCGGAGCGATGATGGTCGGGTTCGAGGGCCTGCTGCTGCAGGCCATCGCGCGCAAACTCCCTGTCACCTCCTGCGGCTGCTTCGGTTCCTCGCACAACAATTCCCTGGGATACGAATTCGTCCAGAACCTGGGCCTGCTCGTTCTCGCCGTTCTGGCCTGGAAGTACGGCGCGGCTCATTCCGTGGATTCCCTGATAGAAGGCGGCGAGGCGGACGAAGGAGCCGGACACGGGAGGCCGCGGTGACCCTGATGCGCCGGACCCTGGCCGCGGCGGCTTTCTGCGCGCTCCTGCTGACGCCGGCCTGGCGGCACGCGCGCGCTTTCCGCCCCTACGCCGTAAAGACCGAGGCCAAGACCAGCTGGATGACCGTTTCCTCCAAGGGCCAGGAATATTACATGGAAGTGGCCGCGGACGGCGCCGTGGTCACCCGCGTGGCGACCAAGAGCTCAATAGTCACGCGCCGGGGCGCTATAAAAGCGCAGCTGGCGAAGGACTTCTTCCGGGAGATCGAGAGCTCGGACATGATAACCTCCCAGAACCCCAGGGACAGCACGCTTCTCTTCTACACCGGGGACAAACTGAAGATCTCCGCCTACATAAGCGGCGAGATACGCCGCATAGACGCTCCCCTGAAGAATTTCGGCGAGGCGTTCTCCTACGCGTTCAACGAGGTGAGGAAAGCGGCCGAGAAGCTCCCGGTCGAGACGGGACTCACCGGCTTCCTTACGGCCGAACCGATGTCCGAGGAAGGCGCGGAGATGCAGGAATACCGCGCGAAAGCCCCAAAGGGAATAAAGACGCTGGAGATCTACGATATACAGAAACTGAAGCCGCTGATGAAGGCGATAAAACAGCCCTACCGGCTTATCCCCATAGAGGACGAGGAAAGCGAAAAGGAAACGCGGGCTTTCGTGACCATACACGGACTGTACGGCCTGAGGAAACTTTTCTATCTGCCTTCCACGCGCGGGATGTTCAGGTGCCAGTTGCTGGAGGCCGCGAGACGGCCTTCGGCTGACGGAGCGGGCCCGGGGACGGGCGCGGCGGCGAAGCCTTCCGGAGCCAAAAAGCCATGACCGAGAACGACAACAAGATACGCGTGACGGCGGTGGACGACGACGAGACTATCCTGGAGATCTACGAGTCCGGGCTCTCCCCGGACGCGTACTCGGTGAGGACCTTCTCCAACCCCAGGAAAGCCAAGGAGCATTTCCTCTCGCTGAAGGCGGCCGACGCCCCGCACGTGATCCTGATGGACATCATGATGCCGGGCATAGACGGGATCAGCCTGATGCACGACATCCATTCCATGGACGCGGCCGCGCACGTCCCGATCATCGCCGTAAGCGGGCTCAACGA
>JAKLEK010000348.1 GCA_022703115.1 Elusimicrobiota bacterium | reverse complement strand
ACCGCTCTGAGAAAGAATCCCTTGCCTGGCTCATCCTCAGAGAAAGAAAGAAGGGATCGTTGGAGTAAGGCGCGCTGGACGGCTTTCCCGCCCATTTAACCGTGTCTTCCCCGGGATAATAGAACAGGGGAAGGACCGGGTCCCCGGCCGGCCTGGCGGAGATCTCCAGCCTGCCGCCGGAAGAAAGAGCGGCGATCCTTTCCAGGAGGGGGGGCGGTATCTCCCCGAAAGCGGCCGTCAATTTGAGGCCCGGGTCCGCCTCCAGCCTGGAGATGACGTCTTCAAGAGGGGTCTGCTCCGCCGGTATCCACAGCGGCGCGGTCCCGGCGCTCAGCGGCGCCGTCTGCGACGCCTGGCAGAGCGCGGTCAGAAGGCAGAACCGGAAAAGTGCGGGCAGAAAACGGCCGTAAGCGCCGCCAGTTCGTTCCACTTCCCGCAGGGACGCCGTCATTTCACCGTCCTCACGGATACCTTCCGTCCGTCAAGCATCGCGGTGTCCGGGTTGAGAGGGTCGAGGATCAGCTGGCCGTCTATCCTGTAGAGGTAGTTGTAGGTCCCCGGCGGCAGGGGGATAACGGTTACCCACGTGTTCTTCTCGCGCTGTACGAGCGAGACCGAGTCCTGGTTCCATTTGTTGAAATCTCCCGCGACGCTTACCGCTTTCGCATTGGCGATCTTCACCGTGAACTTGACGAAACGCAGTTCCGGCTGGGCCGGATCGGCCCTCAGTCCCGGCGTCCCGCGGTGGAGCGGCGGGAGCCGGTCCCCGCGGTAGGGCTTTATGCTGGCCACGCTCCAATGCCCCATGAAATTAAGATACTTGCGGATGGCGTTGTTGAAAATGACGCTGGGTACGCTTATCACCAGCAGCGACAGGAACGCCACCGCGATCAGCAGGGATCTTCTTTCCGGCATATACGCTCCATTCCGTTCCCCCTGTTCCGGGGACGGAGTTCCCCGGTCCTTAAAGCCCGTCCCTCAGTCTGCAGTTCGCGCCGAGCTCTTTCGCGAGAGCCGAGAACTTTTCCAGGTCCGCTCCCGCGCCGCGTATCGCGGTGACCGCCGTTTCGGGAATGGCGTCCACGGAGGCGCGCACGAAGGCCAGAACGCTTTTGAACCCTTCCACGGCGTATTCCGGCGCGGGGCGCATCATCTCCAGCCATTGTTCCGGGTCCGCGGTGTTAAGGCTGATGTGCGCCGAATCCACCAGCCCTTTGAGTTCGGGGACTATATCCCTGCCGTTGACCAGCGACCCGAGGCCGTTGGTGTTGAGCCGTATTTTCAGCCCGGCCGGGACCGGGGCAAGGAGCCCGCGTTTTACCGCGCCGGCCACGGCCAGGAGCGCGCCCAGCCTCATGGTGGGTTCGCCGTAGCCGCAGAAAACAAGTTCCTTGAAGGCGCCGCGCGCCCATTCGCCGCGGATAAGTTCCGTAACCTCTCCGGGCTCCGGTTCCGCCCGGCCGAGAGCCAGGTCGTTGCCCCGATACTTCATTTTCCAGGCGTGCTTGATGCAGAAG
>JAKLEK010000347.1 GCA_022703115.1 Elusimicrobiota bacterium | reverse complement strand
GTCGCCGGCGTCGGCCTTAAGGACCGAAAGCTCGGCGCCCGCCGGGGCCGAGGTCCGGTAACCGCCGGAAACGTAGATGCGGCCCTTATACTCCGACGCCGCGTGAAGATAGCGGCCGCCGGGAAGGGCCGGCTCGGTCCGCCAGGCGCCCAGGGTCCCTGAAGTCGAGATATCCGCGGACCAGACCAGCGCGGAAGCGCCGGCGGCATTATAACCGCCGAGAGCGTACAGGCGGCCCTTTAACGCCAGCAGGACCAGCCCGTAGCGAGGCGAAGGCAGGTAGCCGGCGGTACTCCACGACGTCCACGAACCGCCCGCGTCGAGACGCGCGTAATATACGGCGCTGCTGAAAGTCACCCCGTCGTGCCCGCCGCCGGCGTAAATGAAATTCTCGTACAGGGCGGAACCCTGTCCGTAAAGAGCCCTGGGAAGGACCGACTGAGACGCTTCGGTCCAGGGAACGTTGAACACAGCTCCGGGATTATGCAGGTTCGGGTAGTGGAATTCGGCGGAGCGCGGGCCAACGTCGCCCAGAGCCATCGCGTTCTCGAACACGCCGGAACTGAGAGTAACGGTGGAGAATGCGATCTGTCCCGGAAAATCGCTCTCCATGTAGTTCGGCTGCATATAAGCGTAATACGTGGTATTCACTCCCAGCCCGAAAAAGCCGGAAGCGTAGGCCGGGGTGGACAGGAGAGTTAGATAAGGGTTCGTGCCCGCGTATGTGGAAAGGAAGACCGTGTACTGCGTACCGGCCGGGTTGGACGCGACCCAGTCAAGCAGGAACGAGTCCTCCGAAGCGGCCGTCGAACGGTACACGGACGGCAGGGTGACCAGATAGGAGTAGAAGCCGGATTCCACCACCGCGCCGGGCCCGGAATGTACCCCGCTGTCCACCGCCCCGATGAACCCCTGCGCGAGGAAGTTTCCCCCGGCCATCGCTATGTTCCCCGCCGGCGCGCCGATGATATCGTCGCTGACGGTCAGGCGTCCACCGCTCTTAGCCGCCGCGGCCTCAGGCATATGGCCCTGAAGGAACAGAGCTCCCGCGATCATTAAGGCCACACCCGCACGGGCTAAACCCGCGCTGGAATTCAAGAATATGCCTGAATATTTAGCATTTTTCATCTTTCACGAACGGCACGATAGCTACAACACCTCATGTTGCTCAAGCATGAGCGAACTTATCGCCCAAGAGCAAATCCCGCGCGGTAACGCGCTAGGCTACTTCAACAGGACCGGACAGAGCGACGATGCCGCGCAAGATCTGAGCCAGCGCCCTACGGACGCGTTGAAAAGTGTAAATCCGGCCGGATTAGTGCTCTTGCCTTCCCCAGTACCGGAAGCGCTGGTAACAAAATACCCTCTGGTACTGCCTGTGGCGTCGGTCTGAAGATTTACGACCCCGGCCACCGCCACCCTTCCAGCCGAACCGATCGGTATATTTTCATAGGACACACCGAGCACATACACATCGTCCACTCCTGAGGGAAGCTGGATGGCATTGTCCGCGGAGCCGATCCGAA
>JAKLEK010000346.1 GCA_022703115.1 Elusimicrobiota bacterium | reverse complement strand
GAAAGCGGCAGCCAGACCAGGCTGGTCCCGACGAACGGTATCAGCGCCGCGAACGATGTCAGGACGCCGAACAATATCGGCGCCGGGATCCCCGCCATGGCGTACCCAATGGCCCCGAGCACGCCCTGCGCGCCCGCGGTGAGCAGAAATCCCCTCGCCACGGCTATAGTGGTGGTGTAGAGCTGGTTCGCTATGCGGTACTTATGTTCGTTGTCCATCGGGATTATGTCCAGCAGCCAGTGCAGCAGGGCCTCCCCGTCCCTGAAGAATATGAACAGGGTGGCCATGACCACCAGCAGGCTGGCGAAGGCGAAAAAAATGTTCTTCAGTATCGTCCCGCCCGATTTCATGATGCCTTCCTGAAGGTTCTTCAGGTTGCTCACTATTATATCCTCCGCGTCCAGGTTCCAGACGGAGCGGAAGCGTTCCGGGACCTTGAGTTCCAGTCCCGTGCCGGAGAGGCTTGAAAGCCAGAGATTCGTTCTCGGGTATATTTCCCTGGATTCCTTGAAGAGCAGCCAGCCGAATATGAGCAGCGGCAGTATGACGGTCACCAGCACGGATATCGTGGACATCGCCGCGGCCAGGTTCCTGTTCGCTCCCAGGCGGGTCCGTATCCAGTCGTGCACCGGGTAGAATATCAGGGCCAGCGCTCCGGCCACCAGCAGCGCGCCGAGGAAGGGGGAGAGTATCCTGAGGAGCTGGTAGACCAGGAACAGCAGTATGCCGAAAAAGAAAAGGTTGAAAACCTGTATCTTGTCGAATTTCAGGAGTTTGCCGGGGGGTCTTTCGCTCATGCGCTAATTATATCATACCTCATCGGAGGCTCCAAAGAATGCAGGCTCCCAGCGCTACGCGGTAGAGAATGAAGATCTTCAGCGTGCGGTCCTTGAGGTACGTAAGCAGGAACTTTATGGAGGCGAGCCCGGTGAGAAACGCGGCGGATACGCCGGTCAGAAAGGCCGGATCGATATCGGCCGCCGATATCTTCCCGGCTTCCAGGAGTCCGGCTCCCAGCAGCACGGGGGTCGCGAAAAGGAAGGATATGCGCGCCGCGTCCCGGCGCGCGTAGCCCAGGAAGAGAGCGGCCATGATGGTCATGCCCGAGCGCGAGGCGCCCGGCAGCAGCGCTATGGCTTGCGCCATCCCTATCAGCGCCGCGTCCTTCAGCGAGAGGTCGGCCAGGGATCTGGTCTGGGAAGGGGACCTGTCGGCCCAGTATATAAGGCCGGAAAAGATTATCAGATTGCAGGCTATCCACCAGGGCTCGCGGAAAGCGTTCTCGGCCGCTTCGTGCAGCAGAAGTCCCAGCGCCACCGCGGGAACGGTCCCGACGGCCAGCAGCCACAGGGTGCGGCCCTCCGGGGCGCCAGCCCTGGTCACGCCCGCGCGCACTATCCCGGCCCAGTCCCTGGCGAAATACGCGCATATGGCCAGCAGGGTTCCCAGGTGCAGCATTACGTCGTAGGCCAGACCCTGGTACTTCCAGCCGAACAGATGCGGCGCCAGCGCCAGGTGCGCGGAACTG
>JAKLEK010000345.1 GCA_022703115.1 Elusimicrobiota bacterium | reverse complement strand
TTGCGAAGCGCGAGGCCCGAGCGGGAGCGCGTTCACTGTGTGAACGATAGCGTGCCCTTCGACCCCTGTGCCTCCCGTCAACCCA
Organism: Elusimicrobiota bacterium; assembly: GCA_022703115.1. GTDB lineage: Bacteria > Elusimicrobiota > Elusimicrobia > Elusimicrobiales > UBA9959 > YA12-FULL-51-18. Next base: position 1,467 of record JAKLEK010000345.1, on the reverse strand, counting down.
GCGTACCCCGGGTAGTCGACTGAGAGACGACAGGTTCCGGCACGGCCGGCGGAAGGCTACTCCCGTTGGCCGCGAACCGGGCCGCCGCCGGCGAGCTGGCCGCAGGCGGCGGCTATGTCGGACCCCGTCTCCCGCCTCATGTAGGCCCGCACCCCCGCCGCCATCAGCGCCTTCTGAAAATCCTTGGCCGTCGCCTGGTCCGGCGCGGCGAGACCGGACCCCGCCGCGGAATTATATCGTATCAGGTTCACCGTGCAGTCCATCCCGCGCGCCAAAGCCGCCAGCCCGGCCGCGTCGGCCAGCGAATCGTTAAGCCCCCCGAAAAGGATATATTCCAGGAACACCGTCCTTCTCCGGCGCTCGCCGCACCGCCTCGCCGCCGCCATGACTTCCCCGAGAGGGTACCGCGCGCTCATCGGCACCAGCCTCCCCCGAAGCCCCTCATCCGCGGTCACCACCGAAACCGCCAGATTCACCTTCAGGTCCGACGCGGCCAGCGCCTCTATACCCGGAACCACCCCCACCGTAGAGACCGTCATGCGGCTCTGCGGGATATTCCAGCTTTTCTGGTCCGACAGCGCGGCGATGGCCCCGCGCACGTTCTCCCAGTTAAGGAACGGCTCGCCCATCCCCATGAAAACGATGCTGTGCGCCGCCCCGCCCGCCGCCTCGCGGCAGGCCGCGAACTGGGCGACTATCTCCCCGGCGGAAAGGTCCCGCCGCAGCCCCAGCGCGCCCGTGGCGCAGAATACGCAGCCGCAGGCGCAGCCGGACTGGGACGAAAGACAGACCGAGGCGCGGCCCTTATGGAACATAACCACGCTCTCCGCGGGCGCGCCGTCGCCGAACCTGAACAGCAGCTTGACCGTTCCGTCCAGCGCGGAGACCCTCTTTTCCACTTCAACGCCCGGGAGATCGGATCCGCTCATAGCTAGTAGCTTTTTTCGTGGACGTTCCTTACGGCGCGGCCGGAAGGGTCCTGCATGGTCTGGAAGGACTTGTCCCAGCGGATGGCGGCCGGAGTGCTGCAGGCCACCGAGGGTCCGTCGGGCACGGTCCGTACGGCGGCCGGGTTCGGGAACAGCCCTTCGAAGATACTGCGGTAAAGGAAAGCCTCTTTCGTGACCGGCGTCTTTTCCGGAAAGCGGTGCGGGGCGTTCTTCATCATGCGGTCGGTGACCTCGCTTTCCGCGTGGGCCTTTAGCGAATCTATCCAGCCGTAACCGACCCCGTCCGAGAACTGCTCTTTCTGCCGCCAGAGCACCTCGGCCGGGATATAACCCTCGAACGCTTTGCGGAGGATCCATTTCTCCTTTTTCCCGTCCGCGACCATCTTCTCCCGCGGGTCCAGGTTCATGGCAGTTTCCAGGAAATCCACGTCCAGGAAAGGCACCTGCGCCTCCACTCCCCAGGCGGCCATCGCCTTGTTCGCGCGCAGGCAGTCGTACATGTGCAACATGCCCAGCT
>JAKLEK010000344.1 GCA_022703115.1 Elusimicrobiota bacterium | reverse complement strand
AGCGCCACCCGGCCCGGATTTTCAAGGCGGTGGAACGCGGATTTCGGGACGTAGCCGCTCTCGTTCTCATGCAGCAGGCTTTCTTTCCCGTCTATCATCACCCGGGCGGTCCCTTTGAGCACGACCCAGTGCTCGGAGCGGTGATGATGCCTCTGCAGGCTCACTTTCCCCCCCGGCTTGATCTTTATCCTTTTGATCCTGTAACGCGGGCCTTCGTCCAGCACGGAGTAATTGCCCCACGGGCGGTATGCCGTGGTATGCTCCGCCACCTCCCCCCTCCTGCGGCTCTTCAGCAGGTCCACCACGTCCCTTACCCTCTGCGCCGAACCGCGTTTTATGAGCAGCAGCGCGTCCTCGGTGTCCACCGCTATGATGTCCCGCACGCCCACGGCCGTGATGAGCCTCTTCCCACCCACGAAAATGGAGTTCCTGGTATCCATGTCTATCACGTCGCCGATCCGGATGTTCCCGTCCCGGTCCTTGTCCGCTATATCCTGGAGGGAATCCCAGGACCCCAGGTCGGACCAGGTGACGCTCATGGGTATGACCGCGGCTTTTGGCGACCGCTCCATGACCGCGTAATCCAGGGAGATGTCCGGCATGGAGCGGAAATCGGAGCGCATTTCAGCCAGCGAACCGCGCAGACGTCGTCCGATCTCCGGAGCGTGCGCGCGCAGTTCCCGGACCATGGTCCGTGCGCTGAAGGCGAACATGCCGGAATTCCAGTAATAGCCTCCGCCGGACAGGTATTTCCTGGCGGTCGCCTGGTCCGGCTTCTCGGTGAACCTCGCCAGACGGAAGGCATTCGCGCCGCCGCCCTTATTCCCGGGAAGGGCGGCGCCGGCCTTTATATAGCCGTAGCCCGTCTCCGGCTTGCGCGGGACCACCCCGAAAGTGACTATGAACCCTCTACCGGCGAGTCCGTCCGCCCGCGCGGCGTACCGGGCGAATCCCTCCGCCGGCTTCATGATCTGGTCCGAAGGACAGACCAAGATGGTCTCTCCCCTGTCGAAGCCGGACTTTTCCATGAAATATCTTACGGCCAGGGCTATCGCGGGAGCGGTGTTCCGGCCGGCCGGCTCGAGTATGATGTTGTTCTCCAGCTCCTCCGAAACGTCCTTAAGCTCCTCCCTGACGTGGAACTCGTAGTCTTCGTTGGTCACCGCGTAGATATCCCGCGCCGGACAGACCTTCAGCAGCCTTTCGATCGTGCCGCGCAGCAGAGAGCCGGCCCCGTCCAGTTTCATGAACTGTTTAGGAAGGCCGTAGCGGGAGACCGGCCACAGCCTGGCGCCGCTTCCGCCGGCGAGGATGACCGCCTTCATCGGAAGCCCCCGGTCTTAAGATAGACCGCCTTTCTGGCCGTATAGAGGTCGGAGAGCATCATTTCCTCCACCAGCTCTTTGAAGGCGACCTTAGGGCGCCAGCCCAGTTCCCTTGCGGCCTTGGACGGGTCGCCGAGCAGGGTGTCAACTTCAGCCGGCCTGAAATATTCCGGCGATATCCGGACCACAACGTCGCCTTTTTTAACGCGGAGCTCGTGCCTGGAGAGCCCGGCCGCCGGGTGCGGCGCC
>JAKLEK010000343.1 GCA_022703115.1 Elusimicrobiota bacterium | reverse complement strand
AAGAAGAAGCAGGACCTTATCGAGAAGAACGTGCACAGGAGCGTACGGGTGCTTTCCGACCCGATGCTTACCTGGGAAGATTACAAGATAATACTCGAGTGAGGCGTAAAGGGCGGGAACGAACGGTCCCGCCTCTGCGCGGACCGGAGTCAACGGGGAGTTTATGATCAAGAAAATACTGTGCGTGGCATTCGCGTCGGCGGCTCTTTCCGCGCCGGCCCAGGCCAGGGTGGACGAAGTGTCGTACATGAGGAACGGGGTCTACGCCGGAAAGATCAACACCTATAAGCTCAACCAGACACTGTACCTGGACGCGTCCCGGTCGGCCAAGCTCATAGGCGGCAAGATATACTGGTATCCGGTCAGCGGGAAACTGCTGCTGCAGAACAAAGGGAATAAGATAGTGTTCTTCCTGAAATCGGATTCGGTGTCTTTGAACGACACGCAGATATCCTTCCCCCGTCCGCTGATAGTGCGCGGCGGCCGCGCTTTCCTGTCGATGGACTTTTTCGTTTCCAGGCATTTCGCCGGCGCTTTCGGTTTCAAGCTGGACTACGACGCTTCGACCGGAGTGCTGGCCTCGCAGCGAAAGGTGAACATAAGTTCCATAAACTATTTCTCCTACAAGGATAAGACCCGGGTCGTGGTCTATCTGGATGAGCCCCTGGATTTCCAGACCTCGCAGAAGGACAACAACCTTTTTTCCATCACCGTGCCCGGCGGGGTCGTCTACTCGGAGGAGAGCATAGGCATCGGCGACGGGGTCATCAAAAGCCTGGACGTGTTCCAGGAGAACAAGATGGCGCGCATGGTCCTGACCCCGGGCGATGATTTCGGGAAGGTCTCCTATTTCAAACTTTCAGGTCCGGACCGCCTCGTCTTCGACGTGGAGAAGAGGGTGCGGCCGATATCCCAGAGCATAACCGGCGACCTCCCCGCCGCCCCCGGCCAGGGGTCCGCGGCGCAGGTCATCCTCCCCGCGGTCCCGTCAGCGGCGGAAAGCGGACCGGAAAGCGTCGCGGCGGCCGCGACGTCCACGGCCCCGCCGCCCTGCGAACCGGAAGACGGGGAGGCCTGTCCGCTGGTCGCCGGCGAGGCTCTTCCAGGGGTCAATATACCGGACAAGTTCGTGCTGGAGAAGGGAGGGGTAAAGCGCATCGTCATCGACGCGGGACATGGCGGAAAGGACCCCGGAGGGAACAAGGCATTCGGTCTCAGAGAGAAGGAGATCAACCTGCTGGTCGCCAGGGAACTCTACGGGATGCTGAAGGACGAGGAGATATTCGACGTGATGATGACCCGCACTTCCGACGTGTATCTGCTTCTCCCGGACCGCAGCAGGACAGCTAACGACTACAAGGCCGATATCTTCATCTCGATACACGCCAACGCGCATCGCGACCGCAGGGAGAAAGGGTTCGAGGTCTATTTCATGTCCGAAAAGGCCTCCGACCCATGGGCGGCCGAAGTCGCGGATTTCGAGAACTCCGTGCTGGGAATGGACGAGGACGGCGCCGGCGCCGACCCCTCGGCGATGCTGCTCCACTCTCTCGCCAGGAACGAGTACCTGAACGAGGGCAGCCAGCT
>JAKLEK010000342.1 GCA_022703115.1 Elusimicrobiota bacterium | reverse complement strand
AGCTTTCGCCTTCCTCTCCAAGTGCGGCGGGCTTTCTCCGGTGCTGGCGGCCATAGACCGCCTGCTGGGCGTAAAGCGCGGTCCCGGCGCCGGCCCTCGCCCGTCGGGAAGACGGCCGGTCCCGCAGGCCGTCCGGAAAGACAGCTGCGCGGGAGTCCTTCTTATCGCCGACGACGACGAGGGGATCAGGACCGTTCTGCGCCGTTTTCTCTCGCCGCTCTTCCGGGAGGTTTTCGAGGCCGGGAACGGGGCCGAAGCCCTCCGGCTGGCGCGCGCTAAAAAGCCGGACCTGGTCCTTCTGGATATCAATATGCCGGGTATGAGCGGGGTTTCGGTCCTGCACGAACTCGTGCCCGACATGCCCGGGACCGGGTTCATGATGATAACCGGGAACGAGGACGAGGACGTGGCGCGTGAGTGCCTGGAATCCGGGGCTTTCGATTACGTTTCCAAACCCATCAACCTGGACGCGCTCGGGACGGCCGTGAAGGCCAGGCTGCTGCTGCAGAAATAACCCCCGGCCTATCTGGACAGGAGCTGTTCCGGGAAGGGCGGGAGGTCCTTTTTGAGCCACTGAGGGTTGTTGATTATTTCCAGCGGGGTCTTTCCCGCGTTTATCAGCGCTTCGTAGTTCCTGATCAGCACGTGGACCGAGCGGAGGTAGTAACCGTCCCGCTCCAGTTCCCCGTTGGTGAATCTCGCGTAGGACGGCATTTCGAACCCCGGTTCCGCCGGCAGCCGCAGGATCTGCCGCGGAGACGGCTTATGCCTGGTCTCTATCTCGTAGACGGCGTTCTGCCAGGAACGTGGCTGGCCTTTCTCCCAGGGGGTGGACTGCCATTGCAGGCGCAGCCAGCCCTCCTCGTCGGAGGGCCTCGGTATTCCCGCTCCCGCGAGCATGGCGGCCAGCCCGGTGTCGGCCGAAAGCTCCGAGATTATCGCGCGCCTCTGCGCGGCGGAATCCTTGGCGTAGGCCTCGACTTCCAGCGGCGGATAGCCGTAGCCTATCCCGAAGATCAGGTCGCAGTTGAAAGGATAGCGGAAATAATCCGAGTTGCACGCCGTGAACGAGGATATCCACGCTTCAGCGTCCTGCGGCATGGTAAGTGAATAGCGTTTCAGAACGGCCCCGGCGGTCCTGTCCCTTAAAAGCCGCGCTATCCCCTCGCGGCTGGCCATCGCCGGTCCGTCCCCGTCCAGGAAGAAAAGGATGTCCGGATTGCGTATCCTGCCGTCAGCGGACGCTTCGGATACTTTTTTGTATGTCTCCGGGTTCGGGTTAGTGGAAGAGACGGGCTTGACCCCGCCTAGGGTCATGAAGAGCTCGGAACGCAGCAGGGCGTCCAGCCGGGCGTCCAGACCCGGGTCCGGCGCCGCGGCGGATACGGCCGGGGACGGCGGCGGCGCGACGGACGCGGCGGAATGGCCGGTGTAAGCGGCCAGCAATACGGCCGATATGACCGCAAAAACCTGTTTCTTCATCTTTCCTCGCAGGTGACGTCGTCTGAACTCACGTATTAGTTTAATAGGAAACGGCCGCGGCAGTCAAGCAAGGCGGTACTTCCTCAAAGCGAAGGACCTCTCCGCTTT
>JAKLEK010000341.1 GCA_022703115.1 Elusimicrobiota bacterium | reverse complement strand
GTCTGGGGATGTACTAGTATTACGCCGGCACCCTTCCGGGCGTGATAAAGCTGCTGTCCAAACTGGTGGTGAGCGGGGACGCGGCCAAGGGTATAGAATATCTTAGGATGTGCAAGGAAAAGGGCTACTTCAACTCCACCGCCGCGGAGCTGCTGCTGATCGAGATATTCACCGATCCGGACAGCAGGTTCAAGGACCCCGGGACCGCCGTCAAATGGTCCGCGGAACTGCGCAAGGCGTATCCGCTCCACCCGCAGATGCATTTCGTCCAGATAGTCTCGCTTTACGAGGCCGGACAGTACGAGGAGGCCGGAAAGGAAGCGCTGGAATACCTGAAGCGGGTGGACGACGGAGTTCCCGCTTACAGGCGCAGATACCTGCCGCGCATACTTTCGGCCCTGGGTTCCATCCGTCTGGCGGAGAACAGGAAAGAGGAAGCCCAGGAGTATTTCCGCAGGGCCGCCGGTACGATAAAGGACGATACGTCGGTGCATCCGGCCCGCTGGGCCGTATGGGCGCTGGTCAGGCAGGGCAACGTATCGGACCTTAAAGGCCAGCGGCCGCAGGCCCTGGCGTTATACAAGGAAGCCCGCGCCTATCACGATGAGTGGGGATTCGTCGAGTTCATCGACCGTTATCTGAAGAAGCCTTTCTCTGAAAAAGAACTGCCGGGCCCGCTGCCGCCGCCCTGAGGCCGGCCGCGCGTCATCCGAGCGGCGTTCCCCGGCGCAGATAACCGGAAGCCCCGGTGATCCTCACTTCGGCGAAATCCCCGGCCTTGAGCGTCCTTCCGCGTCCGGTCCCGGCGCCGCTTATCTCGACCCCTCCGTCTATCTCCGGCGCCTCCCGGCAGGTGCGGCCGAAGCCGGGGGAATCCATCAGGACCTTCACTATCGCGCCTTTCAGCGAGGCGTTCCTGCGGTCCACCACCCGGCTCTGCGCTTCTATCAGCGCCTCCATCCGTTCCTGTTTCACCCGTTCCGGAAGCTGCCCCGGCAGGCCGGCGGCGGAAGTCCCCGGTTCCCTGGAGTAGGCGAAAACCCCGATATTGTCGAACCCGGTCTCTTTCACGAACCCCAGCAGCCGTTCGAAGTCCTTTTCGCTTTCCCCGGGAAAACCGGCTATTAGGTTCGTCCGCAGCGCCATATCCGGGACCGCCCCGCGTATGGCGTCGATCCTTTTCCTTATGGACCGTTCCGTCGACCGCCTGTTCATCATCCGCAGGACGTTGTCCGAGATATGCTGGATGGGCATGTCCAGATAACGGCAGATCTTCTTCTCGTCCCGGATGAGCCCGAGTATGCGGCCGGAGAGCTTTTCCGGATAGACGTACATGAGCCGCAGCCATTCTATGCCAGGCACGCGCACCAGCTCCCGCAGAAGTTCGTAGAGCCTGGGCCGTCCGTACAGGTCGGTACCGTAGGAGGTGGTGTCCTGGGCTATCAGCGATATCTCTTTCGCCCCGGAAGAGGCCAGCGCCCCGGCCTCTTCCACCGCAGCCTCGAGCGGTTTTGACCTGAAAGGGCCGCGGATGGACGGTATAAGGCAATAGGCGCAATGGTTGCCGCAGCCGTCGGCCACCTTCAGATA
>JAKLEK010000340.1 GCA_022703115.1 Elusimicrobiota bacterium | reverse complement strand
ACAACCTCATCGTCCTTTACATGATATCCGGGATCAACGCCTGTCTGAGCTTCTGGGTCTTCCTGTGCGCCTGCCTCATTTTCACGCTTCGCTCTTCCGCCTGGCTGGCCATACTGCCCGCCTCTATGGCCATGGCGGCCGGCGCCTATTTTTCCCTCATTAAGGTAAAGGATTCGGACGTTTCCCTGGCGGAACTGAAAAAATCTTTCCAGAAAATGAGCGCGCTGGCGCAGGAGGACGACCGTCTGTCGTCCCTGGATGGGACCCCCGGGAACTGGCCGGAAGAGGATTTCATAAGGCAGGGCCTGCCTGGCGCCTCAGGGCGTCCGGGCTCCTGACCTCCGGCCGGAACCGGCTTTTTCAGAACCTGGCCGAGATGGTGTAACGGAAAGTATTCCCCAAGTCCCCGAAAGGGACCCACGCGAAGTCGAAATATACCCGTGAATAGCGCAGTCCCGCCCCAGCGGCGATCCCCTTGAGCCCGCCCACGTCCTTATTGTGAGTGGTATATCCGAGGCGCAGGGCTCCGGACATATCGTACTTCAGATCGTGCGTATATTCCGCCCCGCCGGCGACTATCATATCGGTGTCCCGGTACTGAGCGAGGTCGCACTCGGCCCTCAGGCCGGGCAGGAAGGAGTACGAAACGCCGAACACCCCGCCAAGCGGCAGCGGATCGGAGCCGTCCCCGAAGTTCAGCTTGGACCCCACGTTCCTGACAGTCAGACCCAGGTCCAGCGGACTGTCCGCCATGGGACGGTAATGAACTCCGGCGTCGGCCGCGACGGCCCCGGCCGACTCCGTATCTATGGTCTCCCTTACGTATTTCATCGTCGCGCCGAGACCCAGGCCCCTGTTGAGCCGGTAAGCGTAGCTGAGCGCGTACGCGGACTCGGAGGCGTCGAACAGGCCTGCCGCCAGCAGGGTATCTTCGGTCCTCGCTTCCAGATCGCTGGCCGAGAGGTTGTAGATGGATACGCCCAGAGCGTGCCTGGAGAAACCGTCCTTCCTGTCCAGCGGCATGGCGAAAGCCAGGAAGCTGTAGCTCATGTCCTGGAAATAGCTGACGTACTGCGCGGCGAACTCGGACGAGGCCATCCGGGTCAGGCCGGCCGGGTTGTAATAACCCGAATACACGTCGTCCGCGGCGGCCGTATAGGCCTCCGCCACGGCCCCGGCCTTGGAACCCGCGCCGAGCTTCAGGAACTGCGCTCCGCTGGTGCCGGCGTAAGAAGAAGCCGCGGCCGCCGGCCCGACGTAAAGCGCCTGCATGGCGGTCGAAGCCGCCGTCAGCAAGACCAGATTTCTGATGATCTTCATAAGAATATCCTCTCCCGGAATAAGGCCCGGCCAAGCCCGGCCCGAACGTCCGGGCCGCCCGCGGGAAGCGGCTTATTTTATGCCCCGCGGCGCGGCCCCTTGACTCTTCCTATTGGTACTTAGAGCTCTTCACCACAGCCATCTTGAAGAAGGCCTTGTCGCTTCCGACCTTGACCTCCCCTATATATATCCCCGACGCCACCGGTTCGCCGGAACCGTTCCTGCCGTCCCAGGGCCAGACCGTGGTCGTTCCGGCCGAATAGCCGGTCAGCTCCATCTCCCT
>JAKLEK010000034.1:3554-11156 GCA_022703115.1 Elusimicrobiota bacterium | reverse complement strand
GGTCTCGGCGAACATCTCGAGCGAGGAGGTCCGTTCCTGCCGCTCGCGCAGTATGGCGGGCACGTAATCCGGAGCCCTGGCGCTCATATCCCCGGACGGCGCGGTCTGCGGAGCCGGAGCTTTGACGTAGACCACCGCACCTACCGCGGCCGTTATGACCGCCGCTATGGTTATAAGGGCCGCCTTGCCGGTAAGCATCGCCCCCAGGCCGGAGGCGGCGCCGAACCGGGAGCCGCCGCCGATGGCGGCGCGGCCGAGCATGGACGCTCCGGGCCCGGAGCCGCCCATGAAACCCCGGCTTCCTATGCCCAGACGGGCCTGGATCCAGGGAATAAAGCCCTTTCTCTTCCGCTTCTTCTCGCTGAAGTTTATCTCTGGAAGGTCTTTCATATAACCTCCGCCACCGCCGCCCCCGCTATTAGTCCCCGCGCTCCGCCGCCGATTACTTCGGCTTGTACTCGTTCGGATCCGTGTTATTCGTCGGCTGGTTTATAGTAGGACTGCCGCCGCCTATGCCGTTCATCATCAGCTGGTCCATGCCGGGCTGTTCGGTCCCCTCCAGCGTATCCTCTTCCCCTTTGCCGGCCTTTTCGGTAGCCTGCTGTATGATCTGTGCCGCCTTCGCTATGATGCCGGCGCCGACCAGACAATAGGCCAGACCGGTCCACCGCTGATCGTGCTTAAGGGCCGTTATGGCGCCGCAGGCTATAACCACGCCTCCCGCCGCCATCGCTCCGGCCGCGGCCGCTATGGCCATGGCCTTCAGCGCCTGAGCCTGCTGCTGCGCCTCCGGAGTGCCCTCCTTTTCCTTGGCCTTGGCCTGTTTCATCAGGGCCTTGCCCAGGGCCAGCAGGAGGGTGGCCGCGATCATGGCGATCATGGCGAGATCGGTGACCTTCTCCCAGGGTGAATTATTCTCGGCGTTGGTCACGCTGGGGGGGGTGTACTGGCTGCTGCTCATGCTGGGGTCGCTGCTCTTCAGCCCGTCCCCGGATATACCGGAGCCGCCTATGCCGGGCCCGCCGCCCGGGGACGTGACGTCGCCGGTGCCGACCGTCTCTCCCGAAAAGGCCTGAGTAGCCTCCGTCCTGGCGCCGGCAGAATCGGCGGAATACGCGGCCCTGGCCCCTATCTTACCCGCGAACTTGGCCTGACCGTAAGCCCCTTTCTTGCCGCCCGAAAGGGCCTGCTTCGGCGCTCCCCTGACAGCGGCGGCCTGCGGGCGCTTCATGGCGGTGGACTTGCCGCTCTGCCCCTGCCCCGCCGCCGGCCTGTAGACCGGCGCGAACTTGTTCATGATGCCGTCGAACATCCCCCCGCCGGAGAGCTTGGGCGTCCCTCCCATCGAAGCTCCGCCGCCGGCACCGCCGCCGGCGGAACCGAAGCTGGGAGCGGCCTGAAGTTTGGCGGCAGCCCCGGGCGCGCCGGCGGCCGGGTCGGCCGTAGGCGCGGCTGCGGAAGCGTTCCCGGCTTCCGTCAGGGAGGAATCGGTCCCCTCCGCCGCCTGCTGGACCTCCCCACCGGCCTCAGGATTCTCTCCTCCCCCCAGGCCGAGGCCCTCCTTCCGGGCCTGTTCCCGGAAGAGGTCCAGGGTGGATGGGGCGGCCTGAGCGGCCTCCTTCTGCTGCACCCTCTCAAGACTGGCGTTGCTGGCCTGCTCGGCGTAATACGTGTCCTGGAACAGCTGAGGCCCGTAAGCCGGACGCGAGGACGGCCCTATGAAGTTATACACCACGCCTACTCCGGCCGCGATCGTAGCGGCGCCGAGGGCGACCCCCAGCATGCCGGCCTTGGTGGCGAAAAGGCCGCTCAATCCGGAAAGCCCGGCCCCGGAACCGCCGAAGCCCGAGCCCGCGCCCCCCACCGCGGACCCGCCGCGGCCGAACATATTAAGGAGAGACGCCAGGAAACCGCCTTTCCCGTCTTTTTTCTTGAATTCCTTCATAATCCCTCCGCCCGGCGTTTATCGTCACTGTCCGCTGAAAAGTCCGCCCAGCAGGCTGCTCATGAGCATCTGCAGTATCATCTTCTTCATTTCCTCGTCCGCTTCCTTGTCCTTGTCCACTTTCGGTTCGGGTATGGTGATCTTTTTGGAGCTCATCGAGGGATCGTTGCGCTTCAGGTCCTGCGCGGCGGCGTCCATGCTTATACCGGCGCCCTGCGAAGCCGCCTCGATGGCCGTATTCAGCGACGCGGACCGGGTCTTTACCCCGCCGTCGAAAGCGGAGCTCGCTCCGTCCCGGGAACCGTCCGCGCTTACGGACCTGGAGGCCAGCGAGCTCTTGGCGCTCATTTTCTCCAGTCCGGCCACGAGAGCGCCCTTCCTGTCCTGGGCCAAGTCCGGCCGCCTGACGTTCTTCGCGGAAGCGGCCAGCACATCCTCTTTCTTTACGCCGGCGCCGCTGCCGAAGAATTTATCGTGCGTCCCGCCTATGGTCATCGTATTGGCCCCGCCGGAGCCCATGGAGGGGACCATCGACATCTTGGCCTTGATCCCGGGAGCGGCAGCCGCCCCGGCGGCCCCGCCGGAAGGGGCCGGCGCGTCGGGGACCTGCACGGCGGAGGCGAAGGCCCCGGCCGAGAGGTCTTCCGGCGCCCCCTCTTCGGAAGGCCCGGACTGGAACAGCGTGGCGGCGATGTTCTCTCCTGAAGTTACGGGGTTGTTCAGCATTCCGCCGTTGAGCGAATATCCGGGCGCGCCGCCCTCCTGAGGGATCTCGCTTCCCAGGGAATTCACATCGGCCGTCCTGCTCTTGAAGAACCCGCCCGTACCTACCGAGGAATCCAGCGGGGAGCTCTGCATCAGAGGTATGGATATCCAGGCGAACAATATGACTACGGCGACGGCGCCGCCTATGGCGTACCTCGTGAACTGCGGTTTCCTCTCCACCAGATTAAGCATAAGTTCCCCGCCTTTGCCGATAAAAAGGAAATTTAAACTTCCCCTGACACTGCGCTTAGTTCAGGGAGAAGCCTTTCCGTTTATACTATAGCAGACGGCCCTTGACTTGTCAAGGGCGGGAGAGGAAGAACGTCAGCCCCCGGAATTCAGCCCTTCCGGAAAAGAGCCTCGTGTTTTTCCGAGATAAGGACGGCCAGTTCGTCCACCAGAACGAGGTCGGCCCCGGTCGGAAGGCCTTTGACCATGACCGGCTTCAGAACTTCGGCTTTAAGGTTGGGGAGCATGCCGGCCAGGATCTCCACCGTCTTTCCGCCCCAGCCGTAGGAGCCCATAACCGATATATATCTGGCCTTGGGCCTGAGCGCGTTCGCCAGGTAGGCGCCGTAAACGGCCTTGGGATGCGGACCGGCCAGCACCGTGGGGGTACCGATAACGACCGTGGTCGCGTCCACCAGGGACATGGCCACCCGCCCCTCGTCGAACTGCTCTATATTTATCTTTTCCACCTCGATACCGCGCTCCTGCAGCCCGCTGACGAGGCGGTTAACCATGACGCCGGTGCTGCCGTGCATGGAGACGTAGGCGACCAGCGCCTTGTTCCTGGTAGGCCCGCCGGCCCATTCCCTGTAGAGGTCCATGACGAACCGGGCGTCCCTGTGTACCGGGCCGTGGCTGGGCGCGACCATGCGGACCCCAAGCCCTCCGATCTTCTCCAGATTGGCCATTACGCTGGTCCTGAAAGGCATCATTATCTCGGCGTAGTAGCGCTTCATGGGGTCGTGGACCACCCGCTCCTCCGAAAAAATCGCGCCGGTCGCCAGATGCGAGCCGAAAAAATCGCAGGAAAACAGGATCCCGTCCTCCTGCAGCCAGGTGGACATAGTCTCCGGCCAGTGCACCCAGGGAGTATATATGAACCGCAGGGTCTTGCCGCCCAGGTCCAGAGTCTCACCGTCCTTAACCTCGATGAACCTGTCCGCCGGCACATGCAGATGGCTCATTAGGAGTTCTTTGCATTTCGGGTTCGTCACCACCTTAGCTTCCGGAAATCTCTCCAGCACGAAAGGGATGGAGCCGGAGTGGTCCTGTTCGGCGTGGTGCGCGATCACGTAGTCCAGTTTCTCGGTCCCCCTCAGGAAATCGAACAGAACCTCCCGCTTTTCCGGGTCCGCGGTATCCAGCAGCGCCGTTCTCTTGCCGCCCTTAACAAGATAGGCGTTATAGCTCGTCCCCTCCGGGAGCGGGATGAGCGAATCGAAGAGCCTGCGGTTGAAGTGGTTGACCTGCAGGAAATGAACGTTGTCGGCTATCTTTACGGGTTTCATAATCGGAACTCCTGGTCTATAAGCATTCCGCTGAAAAGCCCTCTTTCAGCGTCTTTTGCCCGTTTTCCGCGGGGGACGTCAGCCCCTGTCCCTGTCCTGAAAAAGCCCGGCCTTTCCGCCGGAGCCGCATACTCCTCCGTCGGTGTCCGCGGCGGCCAGCTTCTTCCTGACCGACTCGAACAGCTCCGCCGCGAGATCCGAAAGGGTCCAGTCCCTGGCGCCCATGACTATTATGATGTCCCCGGGAGAGGCCAGCTCGACCGCTTTCGCCGCCGCGTCCCGCCTTTCCTTGAAGTAGAAGGCGGAGCGGCCGCCGGCAGAGATCTCGTCCGTCAGGTCCCTGGATGAGATATCCCTGGCCACCGTGCCGCCGGCGTAGAAGATCTCGGGCATTATCAGGACGTCGGTCCTGGTCAAACCGCCCAGGAAAGCGTCCACGAGCTCGCGCCGCAGATGGCGCGTGGGAGCGAAACCATGCGGCTGATACAAGGCTATCACCCTGCGGCCCGGGGAACCGTGAAGGGCGTCCAGCACGGCCGAAATCTTGGCGGGATTATGCGCGTAATCGTCAAGGACCGTCACGCCGCCGGCCGAACCGGCCAGCTGGAACCGCCGCTGTATGCCGCGGAACTTGCGCAGCCCGGCGGCGCAGGCCGAGAGGTCCGCCCCAAGGTCCATGGAAACGCGTATCGCCGCCAAGGCGTTGTCCACGTTGTAGAGCCCCGGCGCCGGCACCGCGAAATCCTTCCCGTTCAGCCGGAAAGAGGAACCGAACATCTCCAGGCGCAGGTCCTCCACCCGCATGCCGGGGCAGTCCCGGCCGAACGCAGTCGCCCCGTTCCTGAACTCCGCCAGCTCCGGACCGGCGGCGTTCACGTAAAGCTTTCCGGTATTGTCCGCGAACTTCCGGAAGATGGCCTGTATCTCCGGCACGCTCTTATGGTCCTTGCTGATATTCAGCACTATCCCAACGGCGGGACGGTACTGGACGATAGTGCCGTCGGATTCGTCGGCCTCAACGACCAGGATGTCCCCGCTGCCGCGCCAGGCGTTGCCTATAAGTCCGCGCTCCTTGAGCCCCACCAGCGGTCCGCCGGTGATCACGCTGGGCCCCAGCCCGGCCTCCTCCAGGATGGAGAAGATCATGCCGACCACGGTGGATTTGCCGCTGGTGCCTCCGACGGCCACGGTCCTGAACCTGCCTACATAGGAAGCGAGCAGCTCCGAGCGGTGGAGGACGCGGGCGCCCACCGCTTTAGCCTTCGCTATCTCCGGATTAGAGTCCTCTATCGCGGTGGAGACCGCGAGTTCGGAGGTCCCGGCGTCTATGCCGGAACCGTCCTGCCTGAATATCTTTATGCCCAGTCTCTCGAGCGCGGTCCTGAACCCGGCGTTCCGGCCGTTGTCGAAATCCCTGTCCGAGCCGGTGACGGCGCGGCCCTCCATGGCGGCCATCTGCGACAGCGCGCTCATCCCGGAGCCGCCTATCCCGGTAAAATGTATCTTTCCGGTATCGTTCACGGTCAGAATTAAACGATATTAAAGCCGGCGGTTCAAGGGCATAATGGTCCCGACCCCGCCTCCGGCCCTACTCCAGGACCGAGGCGGCCCCAAGCAGCTGGCCCAGCGCGCCCTGACCGCCCGCTGCGGCGCCGCCGAAGGAAGGATCGGCTCCCACGCCGCGGAACGCCTCCGCCGGGACCGGCCCTCTGAATATCCGGTCACGGAGCTCCTGCATGCGGGCGTAGATATTGTCCCCGGGACAGGCCGTAGAATTAAGCTGGCGATGCGCGAAAAAGGCCCCTTCACCTATGCCGAAGTCAGCCTTGAGATACTGGCCCAGCCTCACTATGGCGTCAAGGACCTGCGGGGCGACCGGATCGTTCATGTAGTTGCCCATCACCGATATCCCCACATTGTCCACGTTGTAGTTCTGGGCATGGGCCCCCTGCGCGTTCACCGGCCGGCCCTCGAAGATATCGCCCTGAGGAGAGATCACGAAATGATAGCCTATGTCCAGCCAGCCGTTCCCGTTCCTGTGCTGGCTCTGTATGAACCGCATTTCGGCCTCGGCCGCGGCCCTGTCCGCGGGCCTGGGACCGGCGGTGTGATGCAGAGTGAATTTTCGCGGGGTCTGCCAGGTATAGCCGCTCACCGGCGCCGCCCCCCAGGCGGCGCGCCATACCACGGGAAAGAAGACGGCCTTCGTCCCCTCCGGCCCGTAAGGAGCGGCGGCGGCCCCTTCGCGCCCGGCCCCGGATATCAGATCAGCCCCATAAATAACGACCACGTGCTCACTGGCCGCGGCGGCGCCGAGGACGGTAACGGTCAGCGGCTCTCCGGCGGAGACCCTGTACTTGGCCCAGAACCTGCCGCCGGGAAAGGTTTCGGAAGCGTACGGGTCGCGCCCGGCGACGCGGAGCTTCACGGCGGGGTCAGGCAGCTCTCCGTTGAGAAGGACGGCATCATAGCCGGACACGCGCTCTTCCGGAGAGGGAAGTTCGTGAACGACCGCCGCTTTAGCCCCCGGGGAAACTTTTATCCGGAGCGGATACCCCGCCGCGCCGGCCGGACCGGCCCACAAGACGGCGGAAACGCAGACCATAAGGATCATTTTCATAATGGGCATATAAGGCCTCCCGCTTATAATATGGTACGTCGCGTGAGGCCGCGCGGGTAGCGTCTAAAGGCCCAGCGCCGGAAGACAAAAGGCCCATAGACCGCTGGGCCCCGCCGTCGGCATCGTCTCAAGAAAATCGGAAACGGCGGGTTGCCGGTTCAGGGTCCTGCCGGGTATGGGCCCCTTCGGGCCTGCGGCCCAAACCGGAAGTAGCCGACCGCCTTTTTAATTTTATACCATATGGGGAGCGGGCCGGAGCGCCGGCCGGGGAGAACGGGAAATGGACTGCGAACGCGCATCCAATAAGAAGAATTGCTCCTGCACCTACGAACCCTGCCCCAGGAAGGGCATATGCTGCGAATGCATAGCCTACCACCGCCAGGCCGGCGAACTGCCGGGCTGCCTTTTCAGCGAAGAGGCGGAAAAGACCTACGACAGGTCGGCCGCCTTCTTCGTTTCGGACAAAAAAGCGCGGAGGCAAGAATGAAGACCGTTATAGCGACCAAAGAGGCGCCCGCGGCCATAGGACCGTATTCCCAGGCCGTCGAAGCCGGCGGTTTCATCTTCATCTCCGGGCAGCTGCCCGTTAACCCGGCCAGCGGCGCCTTGGAGGGCGCGGACGCCGCGGCCCAGACGGAGGCCGCGATACGGAACATAGCGGCCATACTGAAGGCGCGCGGCCTGTCGCTGGACAGCGTGGTCAAGACAACCGTCTTCATGACCGACCTGGGCGCGTTCCCGAAAATGAACGAAAC